>NZ_DBMACV010000107.1:0-6692 GCF_057861905.1 Phocaeicola sp.
TGTTAATTTGTAATTAATTGTTTGTCAGACTTAAATATACAAAATAATTCGGTGATTACCAACTTTTAAAGATACTTTCTTATCCCGAACTCACGTAAAAAAATGTGCTGACGTTTTTCCCAATTCCTGCTGACGTTTACTTTAAATCATCGGGAGGTTATTCTTCAGAAACTTCCATCTTACTCCAATGCTCCCCAAACTGTAACTTGCCCATCCTGCATGGAACCATAAGAAAAACGATTAGCCACTGTCATAAAAACAAGAAAGGCTATCCTGACTTACGCCAGAACAGCCTATCTCCTCTTAAATGATTATTTCGAATAATTACTTCAAACGAGCCAAAGTTTCTTTGATACGACGCATAGATTCCACAATGTTTTCGTCGGAAGTTGCATAACTCATACGAATACACTCAGGAGCGCCAAACGAAGTACCACCAACACATGCTACATGACCAACTTCAAGCAAATACATTGCCAAGTCGTCTGCATTATTGATTACACGGTCACCATCTTTCTTGCCGAAGAAAGAGTCACACTTCGGGAACAGATAAAAAGCTCCCTGAGGAACATTTACCTCAAATCCCGGGATTTCCTTCGCCAGTTTCACAATCAAGTCACGACGACGTTCAAAAGCCTGACGCATTTCTTCTACCGGAGCCTGAGTACCGGTATAGGCAGCTTCAGCAGCTTTCTGAGAAACAGAACAAGGACCAGAAGTATATTGTCCCTGCAATTTGTTCACACCTTTTACAATCCATTCCGGACCAGCGATAAAACCAATACGCCAGCCTGTCATGGCATAGGCTTTCGAAACACCGTTTACAATGACTACACGGTCCTTAATTTCTGCAAACTGAGCAATGCTCTGGTGCTTTCCGATATAATTGATATGTTCGTATATTTCGTCGGCAACAACAATAACACGTTCGTGTTTAGCCAATACTTCAGCCAAACCTTTCAATTCTTCCTGAGAATATACAGAACCTGTCGGGTTGGACGGAGAACAGAGAATCAACGCACGTGTTTTCGGAGTGATGGCAGCTTCAAGCTGTGCAGGAGTAATCTTGAAATCCTGTTCGATACCGGCACGTACGATAACCGGAGTACCTTCGGCCAGCTTCACCATTTCCGGATAACTTACCCAGTAAGGAGCAGGCACGATTACCTCATCACCTTTATTGATCAAAGCCAGAATCGTGTTGCAGACAGACTGCTTTGCACCGTTTGCACAGCTAATCTGAGCAGCAGTATATTCCAAACCGTTTTCGTTTTTCAGTTTAGCAACGATCGCATTGCGCAAAGCTGGATATCCGGCTACGGGAGAATAACGAGAATAATTTTCATCGATAGCTTTCTTGGCAGCTTCTTTAATGTGATCGGGAGTATTGAAATCGGGTTCTCCGACACTTAAATTAATAACATCAACACCTTGTGCCTTAAGTTCACTACTTTTTTGTGACATAGCCAATGTCGCCGAAGGTGACAAGCTATTTAAACGATCTGAAAGTTGATTCATTGCCTTTGTTTTATTTAGTTCATAATTTTATGCAAAAAAAATCGTTTTCTTTTAAATAGAAAAAGATTTTGCTTACTTTCTGTCACCCAACAGGCGCAATAAGTAAAGAAAAAGATTAATAAAGTCGAGATACAGCGTCATGGCGCCCATCAGCGCAATCTTCTGTGTCGACTCATTAACTTCTATATCATCAGCAGTAAGCAACTGCTTGATTTTCTGTGAATCGTAAGCTGTCAGTCCTACAAACAGCAAGACTCCGATGCAAGAGATAACCAAGTCCATCATTGAGTTATGCAGGAACATATTTACCAGCGAAGCAATGATAATTCCGATTAGCCCCATGATACACAGATTACCGATACGAGTAAGGTCTTTCTTCGTCACATATCCATAAAGCGCCATGACAGCAAAAGTTCCTGCCGTGACAAAAAAGGTAGTAGCGATAGAACTCATGGTGTAAATCAGGAAAATAAATGCCAGCGTTACACCATTCAGAATAGAATATGCGATGAACAGAACGGTAGCCGTGCTGAAAGATATTCTATTGATACGGGCAGATAAATACCATACCAGTCCCAATTCGGCAATAATCAGTACCCAAAATGCCATCGAGTTCTGCATAATCATCGACAACAGAGTATACGATTTTGCGACATACATAGAAACGAAGCCTGTAATGACCAAAGCCAGTGTCATCCATGTATACACGCTACGCATCAAAGCTGCCTGTACAGCCTTGGAAGCATAAGTCTTAACTAAATTATTTGTTTCCATAGTTTTAATATTTATTTGTTAAAATGCAACGTATGTCCCATACGATCTTTTTTCGTATGCAGATAACGTTCGTTATATTTATTCGGGGTTATTTCAATAGGTACATTTTCCACAATCTCCAGTCCGTAAGCTTCCAGTCCCACACGCTTCACCGGGTTATTGGTGAGCAGGCGCATTTTATGAATGCCGATCTCACGTAAAATCTGAGCACCGACACCATAGTCACGTTCATCCGCCTGATGTCCCAGACAGATATTAGCGTCAACCGTATCCATACCTTCTTCCTGCAGCTTATATGCTTTCATCTTTTCCATCAGACCGATGCCTCGTCCTTCCTGAATCAGATAGATAATGGCCCCTTTACCCTCTTTGTCTATCATCTGCATCGCCTTATGAAGCTGGTCACCGCAGTCGCAGCGCAAAGAACCGAAGATATCTCCTGTAGCACACGATGAATGTACGCGTACCAGTACCGGTTCATCCGGTCCAAATTCACCCTTAATCAAGGCAACATGTTCCAGTCCGTTACTTTTCTGACGGAACGGTATCAGACGGAAATGTCCGAATTCGGTCGGCATGTCCACTTCTACTCCTTTTTCTACAAGCGATTCCTGCTTCAAACGATAAGCAATCAAATCTGCAATTGAAATAAGTTTCAATCCATATTCATCGGCCATCTTACGAAGTTCCGGAAGACGAGCCATTGTTCCATCTTCGTTCATGACTTCCATCAGTGCACCGGCAGGATACAGTCCAGCCAATTTTGCCATATCAATACAAGCTTCTGTATGTCCGGCACGACGCAATACACCTTTATCCTGTGCATAAAGCGGATTAATATGTCCAGGACGTCCGAAAGTTCCGGGTGTGGAAGCGGGATCAGCAAGTGCACGAATCGTAGCGGCACGGTCGGCAGCAGAAACTCCTGTACTACAACCTTCCAGCTTATCAACAGTAACGGTAAACGGGGTTCCCAGCATAGATGTATTGTTTGTAACCTGATGTGGCAGGTCGAGTTCTTCACAACGCGACAAAGTAACAGGAGCACAAAGCACTCCTCTTGCATGTTTCAACATGAAATTGACTTTTTCGGGAGTAATCAGCTCGGCAGCGATAATTAAATCGCCTTCGTTTTCACGATCTTCATCGTCGACAACGATAACGAATTCACCTCTGCGAAAATCTTCGATTGCTTCTTCAATGGTATTCAATTTGATCTTGTCCATAGTGCTATTATTGTAAATATAATTGTTGATTTCTTATTTGTTCTATTATACTTTGATTGTTCTTTATAATTGTTCTCAAGTCTTTATCCAGACGAATCCGGTATCGCCAGATATTCAGATAAAGCAATAATCCGGCAGGTATTACGATACCAAACAGCAGGTTCAGCCAGCGATTGTCGAACAAGCTCTTATGTGCTTTAACCGACAGGAAAGGATAATTGTTCAACAAGTTCAGCAAAACGGCATCTTTCGTATTCGACAGTTCCTCGATGACCGTTTCCATCTTTTTATTAATCTCGGCAATTGCATCATCATGCTTGTTGTTGGTAAATATCTGAATGTAATTAGGCATTCCTTTCAGACGATGATTTTCCAGATATACCGTACAGTCACGACTGATTTCTTCCAGTATATCCATATCTTTCTGATATTCGGGAGTATGAATGATAACTTCTTTCTTAAACAAATGTCTGGATTGACGTATGCCAAACAGCTTACGGAAGAAAGCAGCATATACATCTATGTTAAAGACTACAGAATCTTTATTCGATTTATACGTAAAGAAAGCTCCCAAAGGTGCCAGCACAATAGTACTCATCCATGTTCCCAGGACAATATTCATTTCACCACTCTTGGCAACACGCGTGGCTCCCGAGTCTATAATATAGTAAATTACAAAAATCAATACGGAAATTACTACCGGCATACCCAATCCACCCTTCCGGATAATAGCTCCCAAAGGCGCACCGATAAAGAAAAATATAATACATGCCAGTGACAAGGTAATCTTTTTATGCCAGTCGGAACGGTGTGAACGAATATTGTTATCGGTATCTTTGGTAAGAAAACTCTTCATATCCCAGTCGGAAGCCAACGAACTGATACGGTTACCGGTAGTAGTCAACACCTTCAGCTTTTCCTGAGAAGTCATGGAGTTATAAATGCTGTCTGTATTAATAAAAGCAACTCTTTCTTCTTTCATCTTGGTAGAATCGGCTGGTGTCAAGACAGGACTCCGGTAAGTAGTAGACATAATATCAGTATACATCGAACGACCTACACTATCAGCATGCACTGTTAACGAATCGATTGCGACCGATATTTCATGCATATTTTTAATATCGGAGCGACGGTCCAGAAAACTTCCGTCTACCATATTAAACTCAGAGCTGAACTTTATCAGTGTATGCTTTTCTTTAAATGTTTCTCGACGATACGGAACATTACGTGAAATGACAGACTGAGATTTCAAGTTCTCAAACTGCTCTCCATTATATAAATGCAAAAACAGATGCTGCTTGTCTGCTGTCAGCTCCAACTTACCTTCTGCCGCCCAAATGATATGAGCATTCTCAAATCCATCCGAAAAATTATAGATAAGTATATCTTTCAGCATACCAGTTTTACGGTCCTTCTGCTTCACATAAATATTATATCCATCGATATCACTATAAAATACACCTTCAGGTATGTCCACCTCTGGAGATTTCTGTTTCATGGATACCAGCAAAGTCCACAATTGTTTCTGTGCCCGGGGGCCAATGACATTCTGAAAGAAAAAAGACATACCTCCCAAAAAGACACAAAATAAAACTACCGGACGCATAATGCGCAACAATGGAATGCCTGCCGCTTTCATAGAAAGCAACTCATAACGCTCTCCAAAGTTACCGAAAGTCATCAGAGCTGCCAGCAGAATTGCAAGAGGAAGAGATAAGGGAATCAAAGTCAGACCTGAGTAAAAGAAAAACTGGGCCAGTACATTTATCTCCAACCCCTTCCCTACCAGTTCATCTACATATCTCCATAAGAACTGCATCATGAAGATAAACAAACAGATGAAAAAAGTTCCTGCAAAGAGCAATAAAAAGCTCTTTAGTACAAATATATCAAGTTTTTTTATGCGTAGCATTCCTTATATTATCATTATAGCGCACAAAAGTAGCATAAAAAATGGAGAGGAGGATGATGTTTTATATTATTTTTGGAATTATACCCCACATATTCTTCTCAGAATTTCTATTTGAGAATCCCACAAGTTTTTAGCATCTTCCTCTTCCTCAGGAATTGCAAAATCGGTAACTTCCAATGAATGGTCCTTCGTTAGTTCATTATAATGTATTTTTAACTCGAAATAAGTTTTAGGTTCTTCGTCTACCCAATGAAAACGAATAAAAGATTCTGTACGGCAAATTGAGGATTTCAGCATTACGCATCTCAGTTTTTCCCCACTTGAATGTATAAGTCTTATTTACTTTTGAAACATTATCAGCAAACCATCTCTGTAAACCAGAAGGAGTACTAATGGCTCCCCAAAGAATACTTCCAGAAGCCGGATTTAAAGGATATTCGATACGTATTTTCTTTTTCATAGATTTCATACTTCTTGTATAGTTAGATATAAGATAACATCGGCAAAATAAATTATTTTTTTGTATTCTACATAATGAATCGTATTTTTTTACTATTCAACACATAAATATCTTCAGAGGAGAAATAAAAGCGACATAAATTGAAAAAAAATGCCGTTACGTATTGCACAATTAAAAAACTTAACTTACCTTTGCACCCGCAAACGAAAAACAAATGGCGGGATAGCTCAGCTGGTTAGAGCGCATGATTCATAATCATGAGGTCCCCGGTTCAATCCCGGGTCCCGCTACAGAAAAGTTTGCAATAAATATTTTTATGAAATAATGGCGGGATAGCTCAGCTGGTTAGAGCGCATGATTCATAATCATGAGGTCCCCGGTTCAATCCCGGGTCCCGCTACAAAGCTTAAAAGCTTAGATATAAGGCATTTGGGAGGCTTCCACTCCTGGGTGTCTTTTTTGTTTATATAGTTCCTTGCACAGATTTTGCACAAAAATTGAGGTAAAATGGTGATAATCATTAAAATCGTAAGAAAAAACCACCTCAAAAGTATCTTTCTTTGCTTTTCTTCAATTTACTTGCTTTTTCTTAACGGTATGTCCTGCACACTGCTTGAAGATGTCCGATGATGAGGCTTACATTATATATATTGTATGAAAACGAATCTTCTTGCACAAAAAATTGCACAAATGAATATAATAAAGAAGGTGTGTCAAAAAGCACACCTTCTTTTTTAGCACAAAGCCCCGACTTTCACAAGCTGGGGCTTTGTTATTACCTAAAGATTTTGTATCTTTAAGC
>NZ_DBMACV010000108.1:0-6671 GCF_057861905.1 Phocaeicola sp.
CGGCGTACTGCATGTTTCCAAAAAAGCCGTGTATCAATGTACAACGTACATTTGACACACAGCTTGCTTTGTTTTGAATTCGTCGAATTCACGTTATTTTAGGACAAAGTAATATTTTGAAATGGATAATAATATCCAACTCCCTCATTGTAATGAAACAATGTTCCAATAAACCAATGTCATGATCCACTTTTTACGTATCTCACGATATGCAAGATAAACTAGTTTTTGGAATATAGTTTACACTCATAGTCATTTATTGTTTTATTAAATTCTATTTTAAACTTAATCTCCCACCACATACACCGGCTGAAACTTCGACCCGACATTCTTCAACACTCCCTCCTCAACCAGCCGACGAATATACCTTGTCGCCTTCGACTGATTGAATCCCGTGAGCTGTTCAAAGTCACGGCGCTGGAGAAAACTATGTCCTGCAAAGAATTCCGCGAGCTTCTGTTTCACCTCTTCGTCGTCCATCTTTGAAGAATGTCGGGAAGAATCTGCCGAACGTTCGAACTTCACCTCCTTGAAACGGTCTGCCAGTTCCTTATCGGGAGTGAACTTAATGCTTCGCACACGAATATCGGAAGTCGTTATATATTTCGGATTGATGTCGGGCGTGCACTTCAGACTTAAACTAAAATAGCCAATTCCGTCCAAATGTACGGTATAGCCATTACTCAGCTTTTCGTACAATTCACTGCTCAAAGCAGTAATGACGGCTGCTACATCAGCAGGAGCCACCGTACATTTTTTGGAGATAGATTCACGAATTTCACGGGTGGTAACGACATCTTTAGTAATTACTTTCGCATGTAGTTTTGAAGAAGATACACCTTCTTTCACCGGATTCTCAAACAAATCGAATTTAATAGCCATATAGTATCAGTTGGTTAGTAAATATTTTATCAAACGTCTTTACACAAAAGCCTCATCACGTAGCTGTTTAGATATTAACACGAACGTGACGAGTTATCAGCACGAACGTGCTAAGATATTATCACGTTCGTGTCGAGGTAAAATTAACTATATTTTTAGGAAAGAGCAAGGATTCATCTTCTATTTTATAAAAGACTTACTCCATAACCTTTATACCACTTTCAAGTATTGTGGCATCACAGGTTCTTCCAATTTCCAAGTAATATTCATAGGGCAATCGCCATGTGAAGAAACATAATCTACCAATCCAAAACAATGGAAAGGACAGGTATTTCCAAAACCATCTCTTTTCTCTTCACGAACAAAAAGAATAATCTTGTTATGCTTTATAGGTTGTTCAATGTAAATACGCCCTCCTTTATTGTAATGAGCATCAGTATTCTTAGACTGCCAATGGAAATAATCTTTGTTGATAACGTAATCATTGTATTGTGTAGAAGGAGAAAAGTCCTTATCTGATTTGTTTAATGTAACAAAGAGCAACGTGGCATCGTATTCCGGCAAGTTAAACACACCGGACACAGAACCAGACATTCTTTTCTCTTCGGTCTGCCGTCCGACCAAAGTAAATATCTCTTCTCGAGTATAGCATCCGTAAAGTTCGATACCAGGCAATACATCAGCACCCAAGGGGGTTGTAGTTATCTCCAAATGTGCCAACAAATAAGACACTATTTCAACAACTTCTTGTTTAAAATACCGATAATGGTCTTTATGCAATAGAGCCAAAGCTTGGTACATTCCCATGTCCTTAAACTCTGTTTTATCGATACGTTCCTGATACAAAATGTAATACAACATGGTAGTATACGGCAGATTGCTTTCATCCAAATATTGTTTACTTCCTGCAAGAAAATCATTCACAAAACGAAGAAACGAAACCGTGTTATGATGTACCAAGTTACCCATGCCTTTCTCCAAACGTCGGGTAATCTCATCGTCTGTATAGGAAATACGTCCGGCAGATCGTTTAAGAGAAGTCCAGCAAAAATTACCGGCATACAGAATACGAATATCTTGTCCGTTGTTTTCCAAAAACTGAGAAATGGTAGGCAATGTGGTATAAGTATTGATTTCTTTCACTAAACGATTCTTGTTATAGATAGCTTGCTGGATATTTTCAAGAATATATTGCCGAGCTTTTTTCTCCATAATGATACTACATCCGGTAGGAAGGAGTGTAAAACCATTTTCTATTTGCTGAACGATATTCTTTTCCGGACGCAACGTCAAAGCCCGAAACTTTCCGGCAAAGTCATATTTTTTATTGACTTGTGCCACAAAGTCGAGCACCGTCAATTCTGTTTTACCGGGCGAAAGGCGGAGTCCACGTCCCAACTGTTGCAAGAAGATCGTTAAACTGTCTGTAGGACGAAGAAACAATGCGGTATCTACTTCAGGGATATCAACTCCTTCATTGAAGATATCGACCACACACAAATAGTGTATTAACCCATTACGCAAATCTTTTGCCAATTGCTCACGCTGAGATTGTGGGGTATCCGAAGTCAGACTTTGTGCATTAAAGCCATACTTTTGAAGTTGCTCTGCCATAAAATCGGCATGCCTCTTATTTACACAGAAACACAGAGCCCGACAAGTGTATTCATCGGCCAAGTAACGGTGTAAAGCATCTACTATATATTGTGCGCGTTCGGGTACACAAAGTTTATCTGCCAAACGGTCGATAATGTATCGTTGTCCGTTCCAAAGAGCATCATCTCTCAAATCTGTGTCGTCGGTAATACATAGGTATTGGAACGGGGTCAGCAATCCTGCCTGAAGAGCTTGCGGTAATCGTATTTCGGCACTGATACGTCCTCCGAAATCAGGACGAAGGTCTTTACCATCCATACGTTCTGGAGTTGCAGTCAATCCGATAAGCAATTGGGGATGAAAATGTGAAAAGAGTTTCCGATAGCTATCAGCCTGACTATGGTGGGCCTCATCGATGACTATATAATCGTAATAATCGGCTGGAAGTTTTGAAAACAGACTTTCAAAACGCGAATTGAACATGGAAATAGAAACAAACAAATGTTCGTAATCGGTTTCTTCTTCAGGAGCATAATTGCCTACCCATAAGGTTCCCCAATTGGGCTCTTGCAATACACTGCGATAGGTACGCAACGACTGACGAAGAATTTCTTCTCGATGGGCTGTAAAAAGGATACGACTTGAATGTTTAGTTCGTATCTGATGCTGACGAAAAGTTTGATAGTCGAAAGCGGAAATCACAGTTTTTCCGGTTCCGGTAGCAGCTACAATCAGATTACGGAAATTGCCACATTCTTCACGTTCTACTTTCAATTTATCCAAAATCTGTTTCTGATGGGGAAGCAGAGAATAGCGTTGATACGTAAAATCGCTTTTCTCTTTCAACGTATTGCGATGTAATTCTTTTTGAAGTTTTTCGATTCCACCCAACTGGTAGTCCTCAAAATTTGGACTATTCCAATACATTTCAAAGGTAGCTAAAGCAGTTTTAATGATATGCGGATTTTCTACACTTGTCACACGCATATTCCATTCCAGCCCATCGGTCTGAGCCGATTTCGAAAGATTGGACGAACCAATATAGGCCGTATGCATTCCCGAATTACGAACAAAAATATAAGCCTTGGCATGAAGTCGTTCGATTTCGGTATGATAAGAAATATGTATTTCGGTATGAGGTAGTTCAGCAAGCTGTTGTACAGCTTTCGCTTCGGTGGCTCCACAATAAGTAGTTGTAATGATACGCAAACGAGTATCTTCTCGTTCACAGAACTTTCGTAAATCGTCGAGCAACAAACGTACTCCGGAGAGTTTCAAAAAAGAAACGATGAAGTAAATTTCGTCTGCACTTGCGATTTCTCGTCTGATTTCTTCACCCAAAGACAATACACTGCTTCCACCTGTAAATAAATTGCTTACCCGAAAACCAGACTGCGGACGAAGGGTTTCCGAATGACTGCTTTTCTGCAAAAGATTTTTCTGTTGGGTCATTACTTCCATTAGTAGATTGGAAGTATCGGATATCTGTATGTCATCTACCAATCCATACTCAGACAATATTTTATTGACCATTGTCATTCTGTCGTGCAGACTTTCTGTATCTTCCAATTTCTGCCGGATCGCCTTCGACAGGTAATCAGCTAAAATCTTAGGTGATTCTGCATCATCTATCTGCTCACGTATACAAACTATTTGCTGTGATTCTGCTGCATGTATATCACGCTCTACTTCTCGATTAATGATATTTTCGTAAATGCCCTTCTTTAACATCAGTATTCGATTTCTAAAAGATTATTTTCTATTTACAATTTGTCTTCATGCCTCCCTATTCGGTCAATAGTAGTATGGCTACATTATCAGACTTTGTCTGGCAAAAATACAGATTATCCAATTAATCTCTTCTCTTTAGTCATACCTTTTCTATAAATACGTGAGTTCGGGATAAGAAAGTATCTTTAAAAGTTGGTAATCACCGAATTATTTTGTATATTTAAGTCTGACAAACAATTAATTACAAATTAACAACAATGATTACCAAGGATAAAGTTACGGAAAATCTGTGGAATATCCGCCGAATTGCAGCAGATTAACGCAACAGGATTTGATAATTAGGGAGTTAGAAGAAAAACGCAGAAGTTGGGCAGACAGTTGAAAACCGTCTTAAAGCAGATTAAAGCAAAAGAACGGTTTCCTAATCATTACCCGATGAAAGTGCAGATTTAACAGTCCCTGTTTCATTTTGCGGCGTTCTGCGCAGCTTTGCTTATCAATAGGTAACTCGTTGATTTATAGTTTTGCAACCAAAAAGAAACGAGTATGGCAAGAAGCACATTCAAGGTGCTGTTCTACGTGAACGGCAGTAAGGAAAAGAACGGAATTGTCCCCATCATGGGACGAGTTACAATCAACGGAACGGTAGCACAGTTCAGCTGCAAACGGACTATCCCGAAAGAGCTTTGGGATGCCAAAGGGAACAAGGCAAAGGGCAAGAGTATGGAAGCGAGGGAAACCAATCTTGCGCTTGACAACATCAAGGCTCAAATCATCAAGCATTACCAGCGTATATCCGACCGTGAAGCGTATGTAACGGCAGAAATGGTACGCAATGCCTATCAGGGATTGGGCGGTGAGTATGAAACATTGCTCGGTGCTTTCGACAAGGAAAATGAAGTGTTCAAGAAGCGTGTCGGAAAAGACAGGGTCAGGGCTACCTATATGGCAAGGGTACGGGCAAGAAACCATGTGGCGGCATTCATCAGGTCACATTACAAGCGGAACGACATCTCCATGCCTGAACTTACGCCCGACTTCATCAAGGAGTTCGCCGTGTTCCTTTCCAACGAAGCCGGACTGCACAACGGTTCGATATGGGAAAACTGCATGTGGCTGAAAGGTGTGGTGATGCGGGCACATTTCAACGGGCATATACCGAGAAATCCGTTTGCCCAGTTCCATATAAGCCCGAACACGAAAGAGCGTGAATATCTGACGGAGAATGAGCTGAAAACATTGATGGAATTTCAGTTCAAAGACCCCAAGAACTCCTATCTCCGTGATATTTTTGTTTTCGCCAGTTTTACCGCCCTCTCATTCGTGGATATAAAGGAATTAAGCAACGACCAGATTGTGGAAGTAAACGGTGAGAAATGGATTATTTCCAAACGGCACAAGACGGGTGTACCGTTTCAGGTAAAGCTGCTGGATATTCCCTTGCAGATAATCGAGCGTTACAAGGCTTTTCAGGAAAACAATCTTGTATTTCCCAATCTCAACTATTGGTCAATATGCAAGCGTATGGGAAAGATGATAAAGGAATGCGGCATCACCAAGAAAATCAGCTTTCATTGCTCAAGGCATGGATTTGCGACCCTGGCTCTCAGCAAAGGGATGCCAATCGAGAGCGTCAGCCGTATTTTGGGGCATACGAACATTGAGACCACGCAAATCTATGCGAAGATAACCGTACAGAAATTGGATAATGACCTCACGATGCTGGGCGACAAACTGAGCAAATCATTCGGGAATGTGAAAATGTCAGGGATATGAAACGGGAAATAATCACAACGGACAGCTATGGTAGAATTACCATACCATCCGATACAGGTAATATATGGATGAATGAAATGGAGCTGGTAGAGCTGTTCGGGGTAATCGCCCCGACGCTCCGTGCCACCATTCGTACCGTGTACAAGTACGGAGTTTTGAATCCTCTTGAAGCAGAAAAACGTATCAAGCTACCCAACGGCTATTATGCGGACATGTATGCCCTGCCGATGGTGGTGGCACTCGCTTTCCGCATTGACACATCAGGTGCCGCAACGGTTCGCAATGCACTGCTGGAAAGATTGTGCCGACGAAAAGAAAAACAAGTCCTGCTGGTGTCAGTGAATAACAGAATGCCGAATGAATGTTAGAATGAACTTTTTATGTTCAGCCATTTGATGATTAACAGTTTAATCTGACGTAGTGACGACATGAAGTCATTAAATCCGTAAATCAGTGCGCCAGTCAATCTGTAATTATCTGCAACAACCAGTCCCCGAAGAAGTGCATATTCCACGACTTCGGGCTTTTTTATCTCCTTTTACCTGAAAGAGCCACCCGTTTATACTGCATTTTCTTTTGGCATGACCTATTTTGCGCCGTTCCGCATAGATTTGCGTATCAAGATTTTACCGACACTTCCGTAGCTTTGCAACCATGTTTAACCCGTTGCCGACAGAATGTAGGCA
>NZ_DBMACV010000109.1:0-6582 GCF_057861905.1 Phocaeicola sp.
ATTACGATGTTGCTTTCCATCAGTGACCGGAAGAAGATTTTTCTTCAATTCAGACTCAAAATTCTTATCAAACTCATCAATAATACAGAAAATTTCCGTAAATCTGTATAAGGAATATAGCTATTTGATATTAAACGAGTTAGAAGGATTACCTTATTTTGGGGTAATGATTTAGCAACCGTCTTAATTGCTGTGTTTTGCTTTACTTTACGTATCGATAACTCTTTGCATACAAAAATAATACAATTTTCAATACCAAGCCAATATTACCAAATAAAATTTTGTACCTTTGTCACATTCAGACAAAAACGGCATATATGAACCGAATAAAAGAGGTATTAGATGCTAAGGGCATTAGTCAAACGGAATTGGCAAACAGGCTTGGAAAGACTTTCAATATGGTCAATCTATATGCTACGAACAAGGTACAACCTCCCATTCCTGTTTTGTATCAAATTGCAGACATTCTGAATGTTGATGTCAGGGACTTGTTAATACCCAATAAGATTAGTAGATAGCTTAGTAAACAACGAAAAGAAGAAACGATGGCAAATAATAATTTGAAGGAAGCGAAAGCAGCTAAAAACGATGAATTCTATACTCAATTCCACGACATTGAGGTGGAAATGAATGCATACCTTGAATATGACCCAAACGTATTTAGGGGAAAGACTATTTTATTACCCTGTGATGACCCCGAATGGAGTAACTTTACCCGTTATTTCGCCGCCAAGTTCGATGAACTTGGATTGAAAAAGTTGATTTCTACAAGCTATGCACCGGATAGCAAGAAATACAAAACACCATATCAGCCATCTTTGTTCGAGCAAGATGCTCCACAATTTGATAAAACCAAGACTTCTGTCAAAGGAAAGATATTCATTTTGGAGAAAGACAAAAGTGGGGATGGACGTATAAATATAGATGACCTCGAATGGAAATATTTGGATGGCGATGGAGATTTCCGTAGCAAAGAAGTTACAAAGTTGCGGGATGAGGCAGATTTTATCATTACGAATCCACCTTTTTCTCTTTTCAGGGAGTTCTTGGCGTGGATAATGGAGGGTGGAAAAAAGTTTGCTGTGATAGGAAACATGAACGCCATAACCTATAAAGAAGTTTTTCCTCTGATAAAGTCAAACCGTATTTGGCTCGGTGCAACCAATTTTAATGTAGGGATGTATTTTTTCGTCCCTGAAGGATTTGTATATAAAGATACGTATAAGTTTCAGCGTGAAATGGATGGAAGAGCTGTTAATAGAGTTCCAGGAGTATGCTGGTACACGAGTATCGAGCATGGTCGTCGTCATGAGCCGCTCCCTTTAATGACTATGGCTGACAATCTTCGTTTTTCCAAGCATAAGGAGATAAAAGGCAAGGCGGCATACGACCGTTATGACAACTATGATGCTATAGAAGTGCCTTTTACGGATGCCATTCCCTCGGATTATGAGGGTGTTATGGGTGTTCCTATCTCCTTTTTGGACAAGTATTGTCCGGAGCAATTTGAAATCTTAGGGATAACAAAGACATGGTTTGGAAGTGCTTCCAAAATTTATCCCGAACAAATCCAAGTTGACCGTCAAGGGAAAAAGTCCAAAGTAACAAAACTCAATGACGGAGCAGTATTGTTTCACTCCGAAGTTCCTCAGAATGAAACTTATTACATAGTTGATGGGGAGTATTACACTCAAGTATATGCAAGAGTTCTTATCAGACATATCAAATTATAATTTACGGATGAGAATCCTTTGATAGACTTTTTCTTGAATACCGTTTCTTGTAATTACTCCACTTGCATTTAAGTCGTAAGTACCGTTTTTCCCGAACTTTTTCAAATAGGCAGTTTTACATTCGCAAGTGGTATAAATACGGGTTTTCAGCGAATATAAGTCCTCATTCTCACACATCCCTAAGATTTCAAAGAACTTCATAACTTAGTAATTCTCCTAATTAGCACACGTGCGTATGGTTTTTGAGGTATTCCATTTTCCATATAATAGAGCTGACCATCCCGCAGACTGGGATTTAGTTTCTTCAATTCACGAGGATACGGACGTAATCCAAGCTCTTTACCTGAATCACCTTGTGTCTGACCTAAGATTTCAACTTAAAAACAAAAAAATATATGAAGACAACATTACATACAGAATGGACAGTTGCAGATGTCTGCAAAGGTTTTACATACAATGAATTGGAAGGTAAGGGACTATTCGGGCTTGATGGGCGACTTACCATCCAGCCGGAATACCAGCGACATTACATCTACAATGACGGTAAACGCGATGTAGCCGTCATCGAATCGCTGTTGAAAGGATATCCTATTGGGGTGATATACTTCAATCGTACAAGTGACGGACGGTATGAGGTGCTTGACGGACAGCAGCGCATCACTTCTTTCGGCAGGTTCGTCACAGGGAAATTTGCCATAAAGGATGCCGATGGAAATATACAGTATTTTTCGAGTCTGCCTAACGAATTACAAGAAAAGATAATGCAGTCCTCATTGCTTATTTATGAGTGTGAGGGCGAAGAAAAGGAAATAAAGGAATGGTTCAAGACCATCAACATTGTGGGCATACCACTTAACGAACAGGAATTGCGTAACGCCATTTATTCGGGCGAGTTCGTTACGGCGGCGAAGCGTGTGTTCAGTAATTCACAAAATGCAGAAGTCCAAAAATGGAGCCATTACATAAAGGGGGATGTCAAACGTCAGGAATACTTAGCAGAGGCTCTAAAATGGGTATGTGCCAGCAAGGGAATAACTATAGATACCTATATGAGTTTGCATCGCCGAGATACATCCATAGGTGAACTGGAAAACTATTTCCGTTCTGTGATAGATTGGGTTTCCACTACATTCACTATGGTGGAACGGGATATGTGTGGTCTGGAATGGGGGCGGCTTTACGAAACTTATCATAAGACCCCTTACAGCATTAATCATGTGACGGAACGTGTGTTTGCCTTACAAGCTGATGAGAGCATCAAATGCCCACGCAATATCTATGAGTATATATTAGGAGGCGAACAAGATAAAAGTTTGCTTCAAATCCGTCTGTTTGAAGAATCAACAAAACGTGCGGCATATACTCGTCAAACCGAGGCGGCGAAAGAAAAAGGCATATCCAACTGTCCGTTATGTGCCATCGGTGACAATGCCAACAAGACACGGATTTACAAGCTTAACGAAATGGATGCCGACCATGTGACCGCATGGAGCAAAGGCGGTGCTACGTCTATTGAGAATTGCGAAATGTTGTGTAAGACGCATAACCGTTCAAAAGGTAACAAATAATGTGATATATTATAGAATATACGTATTTTGAGGGAGTTATGACATTATTAATTCTCTCAAAATTGTATATGCAGAAAACATTTCAAGAAATTTCAAAAAACTGGTGTGAAACAAAACGCCCAATTGTAAAGCACTCTACCATGTGTGCTTATTTGCTGACACTTCAAACCCATTTGCTGCCTTATTTTGGCACAAAGACATTCATTACGGAAGATGATGTCCAACAATTTGTCATTCACAAACTTTCTTGCGGACTTGCACGTAAAACCATAAGGGATATGGTAGCCGTATTAAAATCAGTAGCCAAATACGGGAGAAAACATAAAATTTTCCCATTTGAAGATTGGGAAATAGAATATCCTACAAATACGGAAGTGCCCCGATTGCCTACCTTGACAATAAAGCATCAACGCATACTGATGCGGCATTTGATTGAAAAACCGACAGCACAGAATATAGGGGTGCTATTAGCTCTATGTACAGGCATGAGAATAGGAGAAGTATGTGCATTACAATGGCAAGATGTGGATTTTAGACAACGAATTATCACAGTAAGGCATACTGTAGGGAGAGTTTACAATTGCGAATTGAAGGTCACAGAGAAAATACACTCATCGCCAAAGACAAGGAACTCATATCGGGATATACCAATTTCAAAACACTTATTTCAATGTTTGAAAACGGTCAAGAAAGTTTCTACTTCTCCGTATGTTGTCGGATCATCGGAACATTCCAAAGAGCCTCGTTCATATCGTGATTATTTTTCCCGATTATTAAAACGTCTTGAAATACCTCAAATCGTATTCCACGGACTTCGGCACACTTTTGCAACTCGGTGTATAGAAAGTCAATGCGATTATAAAACTGTGAGTGTAATATTCGGTCATTCCAATGTGTCGACAACACTTAATCTTTATGTGCATCCTAACCTCACTCAGAAAAAGAAGTGTGTTGAACGTATGAGCAAGTTTCTTGGAATAGCGGAACTGTAATTTAGAAGTAAGGCTTTTAACTTATGAGAGAATAGTAAATCAGTTTTGGGCGTACCCAAACACAAACTTACCATTCTCTCATTGGTATTGTTTATAATCCCATACCCTTGCCTTTTTTGAGTGGCGCAACTGTTCTGCGTACGGAAGAAAACAGTTTATTAAATTGTTCCTTGAACCACTCTCCAATAGGTTTTCCTTCGATACAAAGTACAAGTTTCGACTTGTCTTTCGGGTCTTTTACAACTTGGAAACCTGCGTTTTCTGTCTTAAACTTCCGTTTATGTTCCTCCGAATAGAGTTCGCCCTCGTAGAAAATCGGCTTGCCGCTTATAAGCGTGGCAGTTTGTCTTTCGTTGAAGCCGATTTTGAGGCAGAACTTCTCCATGTACACCAACTCTTGGAACAGCGGGAACCACTTCTTGGCTTTCTGGATGATTGATTTCAGGAATGACACTTCTTCTTGGTGTGCCGCTTCTTTATCTGTCATCTCCCTGCGGTGCTTGACTTGCAGTTCCATAAGTTGGCAGTTGTGTTCCTCCTGCTGCCGCTGCATCTGCTGTTGCAACAACTTGATGCCCTCATCACGGGCGGCGACCTCGCCTTGCAGGATGCGGTTGTCGGCTTCCAGTTCTTTCAATTTACCACCGCCCAAAAGAGAACCGACCTTTGCCACGAATGCGGCTTTCGCTTCCGTCTTGGCTGCTTCCAGTTTCTCCGACTTGACTTCCTGCCTTACCTCGTCAAGCTGTTGCTCTGCCTGTTGCTGCTCTGTCTGTAACTGTTGTACATTGGCTTCGAGTTCACTCGTCTGTCGTACCAAATCACGGTAGTATTGGGCTGTTGTCGTATGCCGTGCTTCCGAGCCACGTACGCCACGTTGCAAATCGTATTTTTCCATTACTTTTGCGTAACTGTCGTGATAGGCAACGAGTTTCTCACGTGTCAGCACATCATCGGCACACAGGCGCACGGTATTGGCTTTCTTGCGGTAGGAGCGTTTACCTTCCGTCTGCTTTTTCTTGGCTTTCCTGCGCTCTCCTGTTACTA
This sequence comes from Phocaeicola sp., assembly GCF_057861905.1. Lineage (NCBI taxonomy): Bacteria > Pseudomonadati > Bacteroidota > Bacteroidia > Bacteroidales > Bacteroidaceae > Phocaeicola > Phocaeicola sp. The sequence goes on from NZ_DBMACV010000109.1 coordinate 5,341, forward strand.
TCGGTACGATCGTGGCATGAATGTGCGGTGTGTGCTCATCCATGTGCAGGACTGCCGAAACGGTATTTTTCTTGCCGAAGGTACGTTGCAGCCATTGAAGGTTGTCATCACACCATTCGTCAAGTCTGCCCTCGCCCTGTATTTTCATCATATCCTCGTGCGTACCCGAAAGCACGATTCTAATTGCCCGCACTTGGCCGGGGGTTATCTTACGTTTGATGCCTGCCGTACGGATACGGTGGCTTATCGCTTCGGTACGGTCGGACACTCCATCAGGAAACTCCACCAGTTCACGGTTGAGATGTGTACGTGTAGGGTCTGCGTTCTTGGGTATGGTCTTACGTTCTATGTGGTCGGATGCGCCCGTGTCAGCCGAGCCTTTCGCTTTGTTGATTTGAATGCTTATATATCCCATGCTTGTTTTTCGTTTTCAGGTTTGACAATTTGGTTTGTTGGTTTCCGTCCGCTGCGGTCATGCCGCATGGCAAACGGGGGTGTCCAGAGGGGTGTAACCCCGTTGGCTCATTGGGGCATTTTTAGCTGTGCTTGCACTGCGTAAAGAAAATGCCCTAATGAGCTATGGCTTTTCTGTTTCCAAAAGCCTGTGAGAGTACCAGCGGTATAGGCAGACCTTTTCTTTTCATTGATATGATACGCCTTCCCTTGTCGGCTGGTCGGACAGCAGGCAGGTCGGATGTCCGACCAGCCTGCGGATAGTGGCATTTTCTTCCATCCGTTTGTTCCACAGACTTGTTGGCGAATGAAAATCCGATGAATTGATGATTTAATGGTGTAATACACTGACAACCAGAATGATATATATTCATCATCGTTTCATCAAACCGCTCGCCAAAAGAAAAGTGATGTAGAGTGCGGTGTGTCCTTTCTCTTTTCATCAGCCCGATTCTCTTGTTGAAAGGTTGATGAAAACATAAGTTGCTGTTTTTCTTTACGTTTATATATACTTTCATCATTTCATTAAAATATCAGAATTTTTCCAGTTGTGTTTTGTTTACCGTGTTGTAGCGTCCTATTCCTCTTATCGGCGAATAATGACAATCCCGATTTACAATCTTGTAGAGAGTAGAACCTACGCAAATGATTTCTTTTTTCTTCATGTTCTTGATACAGGTTTTAGTGTTGCCTACATTCTGTCGGCAACGGGTTAAACATGGTTGCAAAGCTACGGAAGTGTCGGTAAAATCTTGATACGCAAATCTATGCGGAACGGCGCAAAATAGG
>NZ_DBMACV010000110.1:0-6493 GCF_057861905.1 Phocaeicola sp.
CCCCTGCAATGGACGGGCAACGCCATCGACCTCGTGGAACTTATCTACGGCATCAACGAGATGGGCTGCATCAACAACGGCAACATGCCGCTCAAACAGCTGGCCCCGCTTCTCTACAAGATTTTCGGGGTTGAATCAAAGGACTGCTACCGCTTCTATATAGACATCAAACGCCGGAAGAACGAAAGCCGCACCTATTTCCTTAACAGAATGCAGGAGAAACTGAACGAGAGAATGCTCCGCGACGAAGAAATGGAGCGCATGAGAAGATAAAAAATATCCATTATAAATAAAAAGACAGGATGCATGTATTCCTGTCTTTTTAGTTTATATTTGATTACATACTAATTAGTTCTATATGAAACCTTTCAATCCGATAAAGATAAACTGCAAAACATTATGTCTGGGAAATAATAGAACAATTAGTGCTATTAGCATTTATAATTACTACGAACGATGAAACAACTACTTTAAGATTGATCTATAAAAATCGCCACTTTGCAGTTTGTTTTTTGTGTAAAATTCGCCAATTAAAAAATTATGATTATCTTTGCACTATAATTCATAAAGGTATGGAAACAGTAAATAGAATACTTCAAGAGAAGATTACTGCACGAATCGCGCCCAATAAAGCAGTATTAATTTTTGGTGCCCGCCGTGTTGGTAAAACGGTAATGATGCGTAAAATTGTGGACAACTATTCAGGTAGGACTATGATGCTCAACGGTGAAGACTACGACACATTAGCACTTTTGGAGAATCGCTCAATTGCCAATTATCGACATTTGCTGGATGGTATTGATTTGCTGGCTATTGATGAGGCACAGAACATACCACAAATCGGTAGTATTCTGAAGTTGATAGTTGATGAAATACCGGGAATAAGCGTCTTGGCAAGTGGTTCTTCATCATTCGATTTACTGAATAAGACTGGTGAACCGTTGGTAGGTCGCAGTACGCAATTTTTACTTACTCCTTTTTCGCAACGGGAAATAGCACAAATAGAAACCCCTTTTGAAACTCGTCAGAATCTTGAAGCCCGTTTAATTTACGGTTCATATCCTGAAGTAGTAATGATGGAGAACTATGAACGTAAAACAGACTATTTACGCGATATTGTAGGTGCATACCTGCTTAAAGATATCTTAGCAATTGACGGCTTAAAAAATTCGAGCAAGATGCGCGATCTGCTTCGATTGATAGCTTTTCAGTTGGGCAGTGAAGTTTCTTACGATGAGTTAGGTAAACAGCTCAGCATGAGCAAAACAACAGTTGAAAAATATCTTGACCTCTTGGAGAAAGTATTCGTTATATATCGTCTTGGGGCTTACTCGCGCAATCTTCGCAAGGAGGTGACGAAAGCTGGGAAGTGGTATTTCTATGATAATGGCATTCGAAATGCTATTATAGGTGCTTTTTCACCATTGGCTATTCGGCAGGATGTTGGTGCATTGTGGGAGAACTATATCATCGGAGAGCGTCGTAAGGCGAATTTCAACGAAGGGCTGCATAAGGAGTTCTATTTTTGGCGTACTTACGATAAACAAGAGATTGATCTTATCGAAGAGAATCCTAATAATCTGACCGCATTGGAATTTAAATGGGGGAACAAGATGCCGACTGTTCCAAAAGTATTTCAAGAAGCATATCCACACGTAGAGTTTCATGTGGTGAACAGGGAAAATTATTTAGAATTTGTGTAATGTAAAAATTTATAAGAGTATGTATTTAAGCCGGTTGCATATTAGTAAGTTTAGAGTATTCGATGATATCACCTTGTATTTCAAGAATGGTATAAATATACTGATTGGAGAAAATAATTCGGGAAAAACCGCAATTATAGATGCCTTACGTATATGTCTCGGATGCGGTAAACCAGATAACTTTATTTATGTGCAAGACGGAGATTTACATGTTAATCCGGAAAATCCTTCAGAAATCAACACAGTCATACAATTTGACTTGATATTTGAATTTGGAGATGCGTCAATTGAAAGGGAATGTTTCTATGATTTCATATCACAAGATAAAGACAATCCTGACAAGCAAACGATACAGTTGCATTTGAAATTCATCCAAGAAAATAATGGGAAGAAAAAATATTTCAAACGAATAATATGGGGTGGAGACAACGAAGGGCAGCAAGTACCTTATGAATCTTTACAAGAAATCTTTTATACCTATTTAAGTCCACTAAGAGATGCCGTAAGTTGTCTGCGACCTTATTCATATGACAATAAAACATCGCAGTTATTCAACCAACTTACAAAATATGACAAAGGCAACGAAAGCATACCTCTGAATGAAGAAAAGAAAAAATCACTTGCAAAAAATCTATACCAAATCTTCGAGAATGATGCTTATGATTGGAAACATATTTTAACTACAGGAAAGAGCAAAGTTAATGAGCATCTTGAAGGTACAGGAATAACTCTAAAACATCCTGATATAGAAATGCGCTATGTAGGCCGAGAGTTCTCGGATGTTGTACGTGGTATCGAATTAAAATGTCCGGTTTATAAAACAGTCGAAGCCGGACAAGAACAGAAATACTTTACCCTATCTCAAAATGGTTTAGGTGAAAACAATCTTATTTTCACATCCGTTGTCTTAGGAGATCTTATCAACAGATGCGAAGACCATGCTTTGGAAATCTACAACGCTTTACTTGTGGAAGAGCCCGAAGCACACTTGCATCCACAGTATCAGAATACTTTCTTCGAGTATCTAAATGAATTACAAAGCAAAGGACTTCAAGTATTTGTAACATCGCACTCACCGACAATTACGGCTAAATCGGATGTCAATAATATTTCCATTTTGCAACGTAAACAAAGTATTATACAGTCATTTTCATTTGATGAATTATCGGAAGATGATTATCCGAAAGAAAGTAAACGACATTTGCGAAAATTCTTGGACACGACAAAAGCTCAATTATTTTTTGCTAACGGAGTGTTGTTGGTAGAAGGTGTCGCAGAAGCGATTATTATACCCATTCTCGCAAAGAAATTCTTGACCGAAAAAATCGACTTGTGTAAAAGTGGCATTGAATTAGTCAATATCGGAGGTGTCGCATTCAATCATTTTGGGTTATTATTTAACAATGATGATGAGAGAAAGCGACTATTGTCGAAATGTGCGATCATTACAGACAGCGATCCCAAAGACAATGGAGATATATCTGACAGAGCGCAAAAAGCAAAGGATTTAGAGAAACATAACCTGAAAGTATGTTTGGCTACACACACTCTTGAGCATGATTTATTCGAACAATCTGAGCGTAACAAAGCTATAATGCGAGATGTATATCGAAAAATACATGCTCAAACAGATGATTTAAGTGGTGATTTTAATGTCTCTACTTTAATGAAAAAACTCAAATCTAATAAAGATAAAGCGGAATTTGCATTACAACTTTGTGATAGATTAGAAACCGAAGTAGCGTTCGATGTACCTGATTATATAAAGGATGCTATTTTGTTCATAGCCCCTTCAGAATAAAAGTATGGATATTCAATTATCAGCACAACAACAAGCTGTTGTAGGTTGCAACGAGCCGAGAATTGTCGTGAAAGCCTGTCCGGGAAGTGGAAAGACTTTCTCTGTGGCTGCGCGTATGGCAAAACTTTTACGAGAGAATAATTTATCGAGACACCGAGGAATTGCAGCCATATCTTTTACCAACACTGCATGTGAGGTTATACAAAAAGAACTTAAAGAGACATTCGGTTGTCGAAATATAGGTTATCCTTCATTTATAGGGACGATTGATAGTTTTATAAATACTTACATATTTCTGCCTTATGCCCATTTAGTTATGGGATGTGATTGTCGTCCTGAAATAGTAGGAACCGCATTTAATAAATGGTTTGATTATGATCCGACCCAAACAAGATATATTAGGGGTAAGCACGGTGAACGAATAATTACATCTCGTGATACCAACTACTATTTCGATCTCATATCATTTGGGCTTAATGACCAATTATTGCGATTAGCCCCATATCAGTCATATCATTTCGGAAAAGCGGATTGGGATAATCCCAATAAGAAAGATGGTTCACCTAAAAAGATTATATCTGAATTGAAAGAGATGAAATGGAAACATTTCAATGCAGGCAAGTTCAATCAGGCAGATGCGATATATTTTACATTCAGAATATTAGATAAATATCCTTCAATAACACAAAATCTTGTCCGTAGATTTCCTATATTGATAATTGATGAAGCTCAAGACACAACAGAGTTGCAAATGGCTATAATTGATAAATTATCTCAATATGGAGCGGAATCTATTATGTTGATTGGGGATCCTGACCAAGCAATTTTTGAATGGAATACTGCCAGTCCACATTTATTTATGGAAAAATACAATAATCCAGATTGGCATTCATTGGATTTGTCGGAAAATAGACGTAGCTCCGAAAAAATATGTCAATTAGCTAATCGTTTCTCAGGAAATGAAATGTGTTCAATAGCAAGTGACAAGGATTACACAGACGAGCCATGTATTAAAGGGCATCTCGACACGCCGGAATCTGTCAATCAAATTACGAATCATTTCATCGAAAAATGCAATGAGATGGGATTGGATGAATCTGAATATGCAGTTGTATTTCGAGGACAAAAGTTTGGCGAAACAAACTTTGGATTAGTAAACAATGATAGCTCATCAAGACAGAATAGTCCGTGGATAAACGGACACTACGGCGTTAGAGATATTGTATATGGAAAATATTTGATTGATCATGGAAAATATACTGACGGACTATCTCTTATAGAAAAAGGTTGCTATAAAATAACAAAGCGAGTACGGTATGTTCCCGCAAGTACAATACGAAAAGAAATAGGGGAAGTAGGGTTTAGAAGACATAGAGCAGAAATGGTTGAGTTTATTCAAAAATTACCTTCAACGAATAATACACTGTCTAATTGGATTACGGAACTTCAACAAACGGGCATAAATCTAACTGTTGATTTGGGCAAGGCGAATGTCCGTATTGAATCGCTTTTTAGAACAGTAAATCATCTCTTTCGGCAAGAGCGACCTTACCTGAAAACAATTCATTCGGTAAAAGGCATGACATTGGAGGCTATTTTAGTATTTCTATCTAAAAAAGCTGTCAGCACGAACTATGCAACGATTTTGAATAATCCTGCAAAGTATTCTGTTGACAATAATGAAGAACTCCGCATTGTGTATGTTGCATGTACACGACCTAAAAAAATGTTATGGATAGCCGTTCCATCAGACGATATCGATTGTTGGAGAAATAAATTGTTCTAAGCAAAAACAGATGATGCGATATTGTTTGCCATCATCTGTTTTTTGCTTTATATTTAACTACTTGGTAATAATATGCTTATAACGGGGCAGAACAAGGTATCAAACTTGTCCCGCCCGTTTCCGTTACCGACTGCCTCCTGTCGGCTATTTCTGCTGCAACAGATGTTTCAGATTTTCGTCATTAGCGATGCGTTCCAACTCTTCCTGAACAATCTGTTTCACCTCCTCCTTGATGCGCCTGTAATTCGCCTGCACTGTTTCCTTCATGCAGTCTTTGCCATCCTCGTCCGTGAAGTCGGTAATGATGGGTATCGGCTTGTAGGCTTTCTCCTCGCGTTTCACCTTCTCGGCATCCACGACAATCTCACAGTGGAAAATCTTCTGCTCGATACGCTCGTTGAAGTTGTCGGACACCGAACCGACAAACATGCCCTGCGTCAATCCGGAAATCTTGCTCGGCGGGATAAGCGCGTCCATCTGCGTGTTGATGGATGTAGAAACGTCCTGCCGGTTGATAGAGATAGACTGCCGTTTTTGCAACACCTTTCCGAACCGCTCCGAAAGCGTCTTGGCGGTTTCGCCCACCACCTGACCGGAGAAGATATTTCCGACAGTATTCATCACGACTTTGGCTTCTTTATCGCCATAGTCACGCACCAACTGGCTGAAATCCTGAAATCCCAGACATACGGCAACCTTGTTGCTTCGTGCGGTGGCGATAAGGTTGTCCAGCCCCTTGAAATATATCGTCGGAAGCTCGTCGATGATAACTGACGACTTCAACATCCCTTTCTTGTTGATGAGCTTCACGATACGGGAATTATACAGACCGAGAGCCGCCCCGTAAATGTTCTGACGGTCCGGATTGTTGCCCACACAGAGGATTTTCGGCTCTTCGGGATTGTTGATGTCCAGCGTGAACTCGCTGTCCGACATCACCCAATAGAGCTGCGGGGAAATCATGCGTGACAGTGGAATTTTCGCCGATGCGATCTGCCCCATCAACTGCTCGGCAGCCCCTCCGAGCCATGCGTCCATGAACGGTGAGAGATAGTTCTCCAGTTCGGGATAAGAGGTCAGAATCGGGAAAATATCCTCATAGCGGCGGTTCAGGAACTCGATGGCATGGGGGAACGTGCAATACTTGCCGTTCTGAAAAATTTTAAGATACCAGATGATAGCCGCGAAAAGGATGATGGGCGA
>NZ_DBMACV010000111.1:0-349 GCF_057861905.1 Phocaeicola sp.
AATGCTATACTATCTTCTACAAATTTTAAATACTCTGAAGAAAATTGCCTAAGGTTTTCCGTAATACTTGATGCTTCTTTTACATTTCCAAGTAATAGGATCTTCCTCTCTACGTCGTCAAATTTTACATTTGTAGCCTCTTTTATATGTTTTAACCATTCATTTTTTGTAATAATTGGGAGTAATATTTTTACATATCCCTTACTTGCTAAATCAAATAATTTAGTGACACGTCCAGATTCCTTAAAATATGATTCCATCTTAAGAATAGAAGTATCAATAAAAATATAGAACGAATTATGGATAAACCTTTAGATTATATTTTGATTGATACTTCTATTCTTAATAT
>NZ_DBMACV010000111.1:359-6419 GCF_057861905.1 Phocaeicola sp.
AAAGGTTTATCCATAATTCGTTCTATATTTTTTCAAAAATACGAAATATTATTTAACAAACAAAATATTTTAAAGTTTAGAATTAATTTATAATAGCCATCCTGCTAATGCTAGCCAAAACTTGCAATGCTGAAACGGCCTATGTCCTTGAATACTCGTCTAAAATATAAGCAAGCTGTTCCGACTGTTCGTTTCTCATGCGATGCCGGAACAAATTGCCTTATATAACGGAAACTTATCGGCTGACTTGCTTCGTATTTACAATACCAGGCAAGTTTCACCCGACAGGTTCATACAATCATACAGATAAATCAGAACAATTGCCAAAGATAGAGCCTTTAAGGTTGCGCTACTCTTCACTTCAAAGGCTCTAACATTGGCAACTGATTATCGATAACATGTCTGAAAACGAAAACAAGCAGGCCGTTCCGATGATGCAGGCTAAAGCTTGCAATGCCGGAACGTCCTATATTCTTGAATACCCGTCTTAAAATACAGGCAAGCTGTTCTGACTGTTCGTATTTCATGCGATGCCGGAACAACTTGCCTTATGCTACGAAAACTTACCGGCTGACTTGCTTCGTATCCCGATACCAGGCAAGTTTCACCCGGCAGGTTCTTCCTATCATGCAGATAAATCAAGACAGTTGCCAAAGACAGAGCCTTTAAGGTTGCGCTGCTCTTCACTTCAAAGGTTCTGACATTGGCAACCGGTTAACGATGGCTCGTCTGAAAACGGATACTGTATTCTTCGGAAATTTCAGAATATTGAATATCAGGAAAACATTGGAGCATCATAGCCGGAACCGTTTCTTATGTGCAAAGATACTTCGGAATGGAGAAACGCCAAGTGACGCTTGCGCTTTCAGTCGGAGGACTTGACGGCAGCCTTCCGCAAATTTTCTCATGCCTCAAAAATTTGGGTATTCCGTCTGCATTCTCTGACTTCACACTTGTCTTTTTCTCCCTTTGGTCCGCAGTCACAAATGCACATAAAACGGTTTATCCCGGCCATGAAGCTCAATGAGCTTTACCAAAGGGAAAAGAACTGGAACTTCAAAATTCAAGTGTTATGCGAGCAAGAAGAATGGGTATCAAACAATCTTTTAATTTTTTACTGATATGTGCAGATTGATGACAACACAACTGGCGGAAGATCTGGAGGGTTATCCGCTCTACTCCCAGGACGGCAAGGGAAAGGAGGCTGTTTGCCGTGCGGTTTTTGCCCTTGGTTCTGTAAGGTGGTTTATCCTTGAAGGAAACAGGGAGGATGACGATGTGATTCTATTCGGTATCGTAGTCGGACTCATGGAGGATGAATACGGGTATATTTCCCTCAATGAGCTTTCGGATGTAGAGCTTGACCTGAGTGCTCAGGGGCTTGGCAAGCTTCAGGTAAGGCAGCAGCAGGACTTTAAGCCGGTTCCGCTGAAACAGATTCAGGACAGCAGGCTTCAGGAATTTCTTGCAAGGTTTGAATAGGCTGAATGAAAACAGAAGTGGCCGGTCCTATCCGTCACGGACAAGACCGGCTGCTTATTATAGCAGGTAAATGAAAACAAAACTATAATTGTATGGTAAATGGAAAATTGTTGTAATATTTTTAATATCTCTGCCCGGCATGGGTGGAGCGTTTCTATGGAAAACATGGATGGAATCCGGTTTCTCAATTTCAGACGGAAGACTTCGAGCGGTATACCGTTCTGCTTTACCACTGAAGCCGGCGATGGTACAGCCGGCTACATAGCAAAAGAAATATTCTCTTTCGTCAGTGCCGCTGTTCCTGAACAATGTGCAAGGGAATGGATGATTCAGTCAGGAGCAATGGAGCCGTCCGAGTTTCTTCAGGCCGTGGCCGACATGGAGGATGTCAGGCTAAGGGCAAGGCTGCTGGCTCTTGAACTTGCAGCTATGAATGCCAAATGTAATCTTTTGGATACCATTCCATGGGACAGACTGAACTAACGGTGTTTCTTACGCTTGCGGCCACGTTTGGGCAGGCCGGTTTCCTTGTAGGTTATCAGGTCAGTTCCTCTGAACACCCTTTTTGCCTTGTCAGGTATCTTCAGAAAAGCCAGCGGCTTTTCCATATAACGGATATAGGCATAGATGGTGCAGCGGTGAACACCCAGGTAGCGTGCTGCCTCCTTTACTGAATATGTCTTTTCCGGAACAACTTTCATTATTTCTCATGCTGGTTAATCTTTTCTTTTATTGGATGCCGTAAAGGTAAACAGTTGATTATTAGCTGTCAATACGTTAAATATGGGATTATTCCGGAGATTGTGGGATTTGTATGGATTATGTGTTACCTGTCATATTCAATACGGCTGGACTAAGGCGGTTGATGGTAAATCTGTTTTTACGGAAATAAGAAAGGCATATATTTGATGGTTGACAGCGTTGACAGCAAATCCAATGAAAATCCGGCATAAAGTCAGTCTGGGAAACTGCTGTAATACAACATATTATATTCTTTCTGATTTTTCTTATAAAGAATAGAGTATTATAATGTGTCAACGTTTGGCTATGGATTTTTAGCGGACTGAAAATTGTGGCTACGCCTGTCAACGTTTGTCAACGCATGATTTCTATGTGAAGTATCTGATACACTGACAGATACTCGCTGTCAACACTGTCACCATTGAAACGTGTGCATTTTATTATCTGAAAACATCTGATGCGAAAGGGATACATGGTTATCCTAATGTACCATTACAGCCACAGGTTTGTTCAGCATGCCTCTGCAAATATTTTTTTTGCAAAGGTATCTCCGGCATTGCAAACGTCAAACACAGGGCTGAAAATCTTCCTCAAACGGGGTTGAGCGTATTTTCAGCTTTCCTTGTAGTTTGCCTTATTGAATGCCTGCGCTTCTGAGAACTGCAAAAAATATCCTTCGGGCAAGCTGAAAAACTTGCTGACAGAAGGGAAAAAAATCAGAGCGTATGGCACAGATGGACGAAAGCATCAGAAAGCAGTTGGAAAAGCCACAGACATGGTTCTGCAAGTATTTTCCCAAACGTATTCAGAATGTGGGCGAGAAAGAAATCGCCGACAGACAGTTGGTTTATGACTTCAAGGACGGAAGGTCTCATGAAGCGGTGGCACAGATGACGGCAGCAAGAATGATTGAGGAACACGGCAACAGATGCTCACAGTTGGTGTTCATTCCGGTTCCGGCATCATCGGTAAGAAAGAATGAAATCCGGTATATGAACTTCTGCAAAAGGGTATGTGAACTCACAGGAGCAATAAACGGATATGACCATGTAAGGGTATGCGGAGAGAGACTGGCTGTTCATGAAAACCGTAAGGCTGAAAAGGAAATCAGAAAGGTGAGCATCATCGAGTTTGATGAAGAGTGGTTCAGAGGTAAAGCAGTCATAGTCTTCGATGATGTAATAACACGCGGAATCAGTTTCTGTATGTATGCGAATCAGCTGGAGAGTTTCGGAGCGAATGTCATTGAAGGCATCTTCCTTGCAAGAACCCATTATAAAGTATAGAACTATGAACGGAATATTATCAGACAAATCAAAGTCACTGGCTTTCACGGGACACAGAACTGTTCCCATAGAAAGGCAGGATGAAATAAGGGCACGGCTTGTTGAAGCCGTGTCGCTTGCATGCAAATCAGGCATTACCTGCTTCTATTCAGGAATGGCCATGGGATTCGACCTGATGGCCGCTGAAACTGTATTGTCACTGAAGGGAAAGTATCCGGATATACGGCTCATTGCCGTTATACCTTTCAGAAGACAAAGTTACCGGTGGCCGTCAATGGAAAAGGAACGTTATCAGAATATAATTTCCAGGGCTGACCAGGTTATCGTATTGAGTGAACACTATTTTCACGGGTGTCTTCTAAGGCGCAATGACTTCATGCTGGAGTATTCATGTGGTTTGATAGCCTTTTATGACGGTAAACCTTATGGCGGGACATTCTACACCTGCAGGGAGGCAGTGAAGAAAGGTATGGACATAGTAAATCTGTACTGAAAACCTGCCTGGATTATAGTGAAAATATTGAACAAAACAGATATGCAAATTTCTTGCATATCTCATTTATAATACTTATATTTAGATAGTTAAACAAGTTACAAGAGGTGATTTTATGAATAATATCTACAACCGTTATATTTGGCTGCTGCATACAGTCTATCAGGAAAGAAAGGTCACTTTTGAAAGGCTTTGTGAGATATGGAAGCACCATTTCCTGTACAATGGAAAGCCGTTGAGTCTGCGCACATTCCATCATCATAGAAAGATGATTGAGGAGAACTTCGACATAGTTATTGCGTGCAACAGAAAGGACTATACATATTATATCCAGAACCTGGATGAAATACTCAGTGACAGTTGCCGCAACTGGCTGTTCAACAGCCGTATCATTGATGTGGCTCTGAAAAGCAGTCCGTGTCTGTTCCATCGTGTCGTACTGCCTGACATGTCAAGTGGTATTGAATACCTGCCGGATATATCGGAGTGTATAAGCGATGGGCATGAGCTGTACATATTCTACACGAATGACAAGGGCAATGAAGTGGAAGGCCGTTTCCGACCGGAAGGTTTGAAGCTGTTCCATAACCGCTGGTATCTGCTCGGGTACAGGAACGGATCAGAGTTCTGTGCCGTTCCTCTTGATGCACTGACCAAAATCTATCTTAGCGGAAACAGGTTTCAGACAGACTGCAGATTTTCGCTTGCCAAACGTCTTTCAGACTCTATTGGTGTTGTAGCTCCAACCGGACAGCAGCCGGAAGAGGTTACACTAAGGGCTTATGGTCCATTTGCCGATTATCTGAGAAAACATCCTTTCCACCATTCACAGGTGCAAAGGAATGATATGGGGAGTTTCACTTCATTTGATTACACACTCATTGTGACTGACGAGCTGGTGGATGAAATCCTGGCTCTCGGTGATAAGGTGGAGATTACTTTTCCAGAAAAGCTGAGAATGAAATTGCTTCAGAAGATTGGACGTATCAGAAACAGGTATGCAACATAGAAATCTGCAATTGTAGAATTTTACTTTTGAGTAGTAAACATTCGCTCAATCATCGCTTCAAGCTCAGGACCCAATGGACGTTCTGTGTCCATACACTCCTTCTCACCGGCAACCAGGTCACCATATATATTCCTGTATCGTTCAGCTTCACTGCCATCACAGCAAAGCATAGCTGTCTCAAACTCCTTAATCATCTTCTTACGCTGACTCTCCGGATATTCCTTAGTCTTGCCATAACTGGTAATAGTAAATGTTCTTGCCATAATCATAGGATTTATTTGTTTTACCTTTGTTTATAATCATTATCACTATACCAATATACGAAAATATTCTGATAATCAGAAATTTAGCTTTATAAAATTCCCAAAAAAATTTAATCCAATATGTATGAAACACTATCGGAATCCGCACATTTTTTATCAAAACTTCAGCTATAATTCAAAGGTGGAAAGATATAAGGACTTTCACGTTATTTGATTACATGCTTCTTGCAACTGACGAGCCAGTGGATGAATTTCTTAAACAGAGTGACAAGGTGGAGATTGCTTATCCTGAAAAACTGAGAATGAAACTGCTTCAAAAGATTGGATGAATCAGGAATAGACATATAAGTTAACATTCCCAATCTTAAAGAAGCCATTTTGCATATCTATCTATAAATCTTTATAATCTAAAAATATAGCTGTATATCAAAATAGTACCAACTTTAATATACAGCTAATAGTTAATTACATCAAACTCCATATCCGGTTATAAAATAACCTACCATAATCGTCATTGGCAATATATTCTTTTACTTTCTCTCTTATGATTCTATTATCCAATAATACTTTTACAGTATCATCATCACAATAATTAATCCAGTTAGGCTTAATTAAATCAATTTTATCCCACTTAATAGGGTTCATATAAAACTGTAAACATACATTGTTTTTTGCAAAAGCATCTATCAGTTCGAATAATGAATTGCATTTATCATTTTTCCTTAAACGAGCTAAAATAGAGCATGAAACTTCTTCCGTATCTACATATAAGTTTGAATCAAAACA
>NZ_DBMACV010000112.1:0-6309 GCF_057861905.1 Phocaeicola sp.
CTTAAAGATACAAAATCTTTAGGTAATAACAAAGCCCCAGCTTGTGAAAGTCGGGGCTTTGTGCTAAAAAAGAAGGTGTGCTTTTTGACACACCTTCACGTCGGGATGTTTTCTGCGAAAGATGCAGACAATTGAAAATCAATGTTTCCACGAATTCTGAAAAAGCCTAAAGAATCAGATTGAAATCATCCCCGTCGCCCAGCACCGGAAAGTGTTTTCGGAACGTGTCCAGCGGCTCACGTGCAAGTACAGCCGTTGCCGTTTCTTCCTTATCATTCTCACACGACGCTATCAGCTTGCCATAAGGATTGATGATTACGCTGCCGCCGTTGTAAGAACACTGCGGATCATGCCCGGTCCGGTTTACACCAACCACATAACACTGGTTCTCGAGTGCCCGTGCCCGCAGCAGTGTATCCCATACCTCCCGGCGGCTGACAGGCCAGTTGGCTACATAAATCGCTACATCATAATCGTTCCGGCAACGTGAGCACACGGGAAAACGCAGGTCGTAACAAATCTGCAAAAGAATACGAAAACCTCCATACGAAACAATCACCCGCTTTCCACCGGAAGTATACTGCTTATCTTCCCCGCCGAAAGTAAACAGATGCCGCTTATCGTAACGGTGTATCGTCCCGTCGGGACAGACAAAATAAAAACGGTTGTAAAACATTCCCGACTCCTTTACCGAAAGACTACCAGCAAGGGCGCACTGATGCATTTCCGCCATCCGGCGCATCCATTGTAAGGTTTCCCCTCCTTCCTCTTCGGCAATCTCCATGGGAGCCATACTGAAACCGGTAGAAAACATCTCGGGAAGCACAAACAAATCCGTATCTTCATGCCCTTCCATCAGCTTTTCTATGCTTTTACGGTTTGCAACCGCATCCTCCCAGACGATATTCGTCTGCAAGATTGTAACCTTCAAAAATGTTGTCTGTCTATTCATTTTTACATCCCTTTTCCAAAATTCAACTGGCCCAAAGGTAATAAAAGTAAGCTGATTTAGATGTTGTTTACAAAATCTTTGCTATTTTTGTAGCAAAATTGAGTTAATGTATCAACAAATGAACGTATTAGAATTAAGTGAACAGGAGATTATCAGACGTAACAGCCTGAATGAAATGAGAGCGATGGGCATTGATCCATACCCTGCTGCTGAGTATGTAACCAACGCATTTTCGACTGACATAAAAGCCGAATTCAAGGACGACGAGGCAGAACCGCGCAAAGTATCGGTTGCAGGACGTATCATGTCACGTCGTGTGATGGGTAAGGCTTCTTTCATTGAATTACAAGACTCCAAAGGTCGTATTCAAGTATACATTACCCGCGATGATATATGCCCGGATGAAAATAAAGATTTATATAATGTAGTATTCAAACGCTTGCTCGACTTGGGCGACTTTATCGGCATCGAAGGTTTTGTATTCCGTACACAAATGGGAGAAATTTCCATCCATGCACAGAAACTGACCGTGCTGTCGAAATCTATCCGTCCGTTGCCTATCGTAAAATATAAGGACGGCGTGGCTTACGATAAGTTCGACGATCCCGAACTTCGCTATCGTCAGCGTTATGTAGACCTGGTTGTCAACGACGGCGTAAAAGATATTTTCCTGAAACGCACCAAAGTATATAACTCGATGCGTGAGTACTTCAATTCGAAAGGTTATATCGAAGTAGAAACTCCTATCCTGCAGTCTATTCCAGGTGGAGCAACTGCACGCCCGTTCATTACACACCATAACGCACTGGATATTCCATTGTATATGCGTATCGCCAGCGAACTTTACCTGAAACGTCTGATTGTAGGCGGATTCGAAGGTGTATACGAAATTGGAAAGAACTTCCGTAACGAAGGTATGGACCGCACACACAATCCAGAATTTACCTGTATGGAAATCTATGTTGCCTACAAGGATTACAACTGGATGATGACCTTTACTGAAAACATGATTGAAAAGATCTGTATGGATGTAAACGGTACAACAGAAATCAAGATTGGCGACAATACAATCAACTTCAAGGCTCCGTTCAAACGAGTTACCATGCTCGACTCTATCAAAGAATTTACGGGTTATGACCTGACCGGCATGAACGAAGATCAAATACGTGAAGTATGCAAGAAGCTGAACATGGAAATCGACGACACCATGGGTAAAGGTAAGCTGATTGATGAAATCTTCGGCGAATTCTGCGAAGGCAACTACATCCAGCCAACTTTCATCATCGACTATCCGATTGAAATGTCACCGCTGACCAAGCGTCACCGTAACAATCCAGACCTGACAGAACGTTTTGAGCTGATGGTAAACGGAAAGGAACTCTGTAACGCTTATTCAGAATTGAACGACCCGATTGACCAGTTGGAACGTTTCAAAGAGCAGATGCGACTGAGCGAAAAGGGAGACGACGAGGCAATGATTATCGACAAGGACTTTGTTCGTGCATTGGAATACGGTATGCCTCCGACATCGGGTATGGGTATCGGAATGGACCGTCTGGTTATGTTGATGACTGGACAGAGCACTATTCAGGAAGTATTGTTCTTCCCACAGATGCGTCCCGAAAAGGTTATCCCGAAAGATGCTCCGGCAAAATTTATGGAACTGGGTGTTCCTGAAGAATGGGTACCAGTTATCCAGAAAGCAGGCTATAATCTGGTTTCAGATATGAAAGATGTAAATCCGCAGAAACTGCATCAGGACATTTGCGGAGTGAATAAAAAATATAAATTAGAATTGAAGAATCCTAGCGTCGACGAAGTAGCTGGCTGGATACAGAAAATAGGCTAAAATGAAACTCCCCGGGAAAATAGCAATCATGGGTGGAGGAAGCTGGGCAACGGCAATAGCAAAAATCATATTGACCCAGGCAGACTCAATAAACTGGTATATGCGCCGTGACGACCGGATCGAAGAATTCCGTCGTCTGGGCCATAATCCGGCTTACCTGACCAGTGTGCGCTTCGATATGAAGTGCATCAACTTCTCTTCAGATATAAATAAGGTAGTGAAGGAATCGGACACACTGATATTCGTCACTCCTTCGCCGTATCTGAAAATCCACCTTAAAAAGCTAAAAACGAAACTCAAGGATAAGTTCATTGTAACGGCTATTAAGGGAATCGTCCCCGACGAGAACCTGATTGTGTCCGACTACTTTCATCAAATGTACGATGTTCCCGAAGAGAACATTGCTGTACTGGCTGGCCCGTGCCATGCAGAAGAAGTGGCACTGGAACGCTTGTCTTACCTCACGGTAGGATGCAAGGACATTGAAAAAGCAAAGATGTTTGCCCGACAGCTCTCGGGACATTATATCAAGACATCGGTCAATACCGACGTGGCAGGCATAGAATATGCGTCTGTCTTGAAGAATGTGTATGCTATCGCTGCCGGTATATGCAGCGGACTGAAATATGGAGATAACTTCCAGGCGGTACTGGTTTCGAATGCTCTTCAGGAAATGAACCGCTTTCTCGATACGGTACATCCGGTGAACCGGTGCACGAACGACTCGGCTTACTTAGGCGACTTGCTGGTAACTTCGTATTCCAATTTCAGCCGCAACCGCGTATTCGGAACAATGATAGGAAAAGGATATTCGGTGAAAAGTGCACAGATAGAAATGGAAATGATAGCCGAAGGCTATTACGGTACCAAATGTATCAAGGAGCTGAACAAGCACCTGCACGTAAACATGCCGATAGTAGACGCCGTTTACAACATTTTGTATGAACGGATTTCTCCAATGATTGAAATCAAATTACTGACTGATTCATTCAGATAATAAAGAAGAATATTTATGGAAAATATTAAACTTGACATCAACAAGTCTTTAGGTTTTATTTCCAAAGACAAACTAGCTGCTTACGAACCTAAGGTAAGAGCATGTATGGAAACATTGGAAAAAGGTACAGGACTGGGAAACGATTTCCTGGGCTGGTTACATTTGCCTTCTTCCATTACTAAAGAACATCTGGACGACTTGAAAGCTACCGCACAGGTTCTGCGTGAAAACTGTGAAGTTGTAGTTGTTGCTGGTATCGGCGGAAGCTATCTGGGTGCCCGCGCCGTTATCGAAGCTATGTCCAACAGCTTCTTGTGGTTGCAAGAAAAGAAAGCAGGACAGCCTACTATCATCTTTGCCGGACACAACATTGGTGAAGATTACTTGTACGAGCTGACTTCTTTCCTGAAAGACAAGAAATTTGGTGTAATCAATATCTCTAAATCGGGTACTACAACCGAAACAGCTTTGGCTTTCCGCCTGCTGAAAAAACAATGCGAAGACCAGCGCGGCAAGGAAATGGCACGTAAGGTCATCGTTGCAGTAACTGATGCAAAGAAGGGTGCAGCCCGTGTAACAGCCGACAAAGAAGGTTACAAATCATTCATTATTCCTGACAACGTAGGTGGACGTTTCTCTGTTCTTACTCCGGTTGGCTTGCTTCCTATCGCAGTTGCAGGCATCGACATCGACCAGTTGGTAGAAGGTGCACGCAAGATGGAAGAGGTTTGTGCTAACCAGAATATGATGGAAAACCCGGCTGCTCTGTATGCTGCGACACGCAACGAACTGTATCAGAGCGGCAAGAAGATTGAAATTCTGGTAAACTTCCAGCCGAAACTTCATTACTTCATGGAATGGTGGAAACAACTTTACGGAGAATCAGAAGGTAAGGACCACAAAGGTATCTACCCAAGCTCTGTAGACTTCTCTACTGACCTGCACTCAATGGGACAATGGATTCAGGAAGGTGAACGTACTATCTACGAAACTGTTGTTTCTATTGAAACTCCGAACCACGAACTCCGTGTACCTTCTGACGAAGAAAACCTGGACGGTCTGAACTTCCTTGCCGGAAAGCGCGTAGACGAAGTAAACAAAATGGCCGAACTGGGTACTCAGTTAGCACACGTAGACGGCGGCGTACCTAACATGCGCGTCAGCGTTCCGAAACTGAACGAATACTATCTGGGACAGTTGATTTACTTCTTCGAAAAGGCTTGCGGTATCAGCGGTTACCTGCTCGGAGTTAATCCGTTCAACCAGCCGGGTGTAGAAGCTTACAAGAAGAATATGTTTGCCCTGCTGAACAAACCAGGATACGAAGAAGAGTCTAAGGCTATCCAAGCTCGCTTGAAATAAAGACTACTGAATGAAGAATGGATAATGACAAATCGAGAAGGCAGTAACTCTTGCAGATACGGTCTTACTCGCTGGTCGTTATTCATTCTTCATTATTTATATATATTATTCTTAACTGAAAAGAAATGTTCCAACAAGCAATAAACAATTATCTTACCACACATCACTTTGACAAACTGAACCTGAAAGCTGTATTGTTCGACATGGACGGCGTACTATTCGACTCCATGAAAAACCATGCTACAGCTTGGCATGAAGCAATGAAGCAATACGGCATGCACTTGAGCCCCGAAGAAGCCTACATGCACGAAGGACGTACAGGAGCTGCTACAATCAATATTGTCAGCAGCCGCCAGCGGAACCACGAAGCAACCGAAGAGGAAATAAAAGAAATCTATCAGACAAAGAGTAACATTTTCAATTCACTCCCCAAGGCTGAACGGATGCCAGGTGCCCTGGAATTGCTGAACAAAATAAAGGCAGCAGGTCTGATTCCCGTCATTGTAACCGGTTCGGGACAAAAATCGTTGTTGGAACGCTTAAACAAAAACTTTCCCGGAATATTCAAGGCCGAACTGATGGTCACCGCATTCGACGTGAAATACGGCAAACCTAACCCGGAACCCTATCTCATGGGACTCCAGAAAGCCGGTGTCGAAGCCAACGAAGCCATCGTGGTAGAAAACGCCCCCCTGGGAGTCCGTGCCGGAGTTGCAGCAGGTATCTTTACCGTAGCAGTCAATACCGGTCCGCTGCCCGACAAAGTTCTGCTGGATGAAGGAGCCAATTATCTGTTCCACTCCATGCCGGATTTCAACAAGAATTGGGAAAATTTTTACCAAGCAATCAAATAAAATCGTATATTTGCATTTGAGCATTTACAAATGCTTATACTAACCCTAACAAATTCAATTGGATATTCGGGAAGGCTGCCTCGTGACGAAGCAGCCTTTTCTGTTTTATCTCTCCGCGATTTCTACACACCCCAACATAAATTTTCCTGCCTAAAAACAAAAAGAAGTCACCGAATCGGTCACCCAATTGATATAAAAATACGTGAGTTCGGGATAAGAAAGTATCTTTAAAAGTTGGTAATCACCGAATTATTTTGTATATTTAAGTCTGACAAACAATTAATTACAAATTAAC
>NZ_DBMACV010000113.1:0-5991 GCF_057861905.1 Phocaeicola sp.
TTGCTGCATATTGTTGCTTTCCGAAGAAGCCGTGTATCAATGTTACAAGAACTCTTGACACACAGCTCGCTTTGTTTTGAATTCGTCGAACTCACGTTAAGGTAGAAGAGGCTGTCCCTGGTTTTTAGTATTAAGACAATTTTGCCAACGCTACATTAATTTTATTTTTGGAGAAAGATTCTTTATTAATTTATTTTGTAGTTTTGAGGGTGTAAATAACTTTACAAAACCGATTTTGTTGGAATAAAATTGTAAAAATACTAAAAAAAATGAGATATTACCTCTTCATCATACTAACTTTTATTGTTATGGCGGGATATTCTGCTCCGGAGCTGACAGATTTGCGTGAACAGGCTTCCCAGTTTCCACAGGAAGCACTGAAACAGATTGACAGTCTGTAACGGAAAGCACAGTACCCGTCGTATAAGTTGGATTATATCCGTGCGTGCGCTTATTTCCGGCTGTCGATGTTCGAAAAAGCGCTGGTCAGTGCCGAGAAAGCCTACCACTCGGTAGAGATAAAATCGGACACCCTCATGTACCGCCGGATATTCATGATACTGGCGGAGTCGTCGGTCTTTGCATTTTCGCTGGACAAGGCGACCCGCTACATCCGCAAGGGCAAGGAGTATGCTTCTTCGGCCTCGGATCATGTCATGCTTGCCGGTATGCTGTTGTCCGAAGGCTATCTGTACCGCAGGCTGAGCCTGAACAAGAGGGCGTACGAATGTGTGTTCCATGCGATAAAGCTGCTGGAAGGCGGGAAATCGGAGAGCGAGGTTTACTACCTGTCGCACACGTATGGCTTCCTGATGATGTATTACATCAGTGACCGGAACTATACTGAGGCGTGGCAGACAGGACTGAAACGGAGCAAGCTGCTTTCCCGCCTGCCTGTACTGAGGCGCGACAACCAGTCGGGCTACCTGTACAGCAAGATGGCTTTTCTTGCCCATGTGCTGGGAAAGGAGGTCGAGGCTCAGGTGTATTACGAGTCGTTTCTCGGTACCCATTTCTCGAAAACCCTTGTGGGACGTCTGGAGATAAACGACTACCTGCTTACCATGAAGAAATACGAGCAGGTTATCGGGAACGCACAGGCATACGTCAGGGAGATGGACCGGCGCGATACGCTCAACATTTCGTATGTGCGGCTCCTGGAGCAGGCGTGCGAGGCTTACGAGGCGGTGGGCGACTACCGGAAGGCTTATGTGGTGGCAAAGCGCAGGCTCGCTATCCAGCAGGCTATGCGGCTGAACAACGAGCGCAATTATCTGCTGGAGAACGCCGACCTGTTTAATGCGATGACCGCCCAGGAGAAGCTGGCAGAAACAGAAGAGAAGTTGAAAGTACGGACTTTCTGGATCGGTGTACTGGCGGGCATGCTGCTGCTGACGCTGCTGGCACTGGGGCGTTTTATCCGGAAAGGCGGCAAGATGCGTATTCGGATTGTGGAGCTGGAGAAGCTGCGTCAGGTGCAGCAGTATCTGCTGAGAAAAGGACATCCTGCCGTAGCGGATACCCGTCCGGTGGAGAAAGAGGCAGAGGAGGTGGCGCCGCTGCTGCAGCAGGAGGAGCCGGAGAAGGTGGTGCTTTCGCGCCTTTCCAACGAGGAACTCTTTACCCGTTTCGACAAGAAGGTACGCGGCGGAAGGCTTTACCTCGACTACAGTCTGGGGCGCGACCAGTATGCACGTATCATGGGAGTGGACAAGAACCGTTTTGCCAGTGTGCTGAAGGAGTCAGGCAACGCCAACCTGACTACTTACCTGAATAACCTGAGGCTGGAATATGCCATCGAGCTGTTTCACGAGCATCCCGACTGGTCAATCAGTAAAATAGCGGAGCAGAGTGCCCTTCCTAATCTGTCTACTTTTTACCGTTTGTTTAAGGATAAATACGGCATGAGCCCCAATCTGTTCCGTAATAAAATTTAAAAAGAAAGGCGGTATTTCTTTCCTATATTGTCCATTATGCTTTTGTATAACCTGCTATGAATAAGCTGATTTGGATTTTTTCATAATAATTCTCGTCATTTTTTGTCTTTTCATACGACAGATTGGAAATTAATTTTTATTGACAGTTTTTAAGCGTTTGGTAACTTTGTGTCACGTGATAAAACTTAAGAGCAAAGGACTATGAGAAAACTGTTTGCATTAATAACCTTTCTGATAGCAGGTATGTCCGTTTCAGCCCAGAAAATAGCGGTCAAGACAAACCTTCTTTATGATGTAACCACAACGTTGAATGTGGGGGCTGAGTTTCGGGTAGCTCCCAAATGGAGTATTGATGTTTCGGGAAACTATAATCCCTTTAATTTAGGTGATGACCGGAAGATGAAGCACTGGCTGGTACAACCGGAAGCGCGGTACTGGTTCTGTGAAGCGTTCAACGGACATTTGAAAACAGCGGACCGCAAGGCGAACGTGAAGATGGAAATCGGGCTGGACAACCTGAAGATGAACCGGCAGCATTCGCTGCGGGTGGTACCGGTCATCGTGGCAGCCGACGGCAGCATGGAACAGGAGTTGCCTCCGTTTGTCATCAACGGAAAGACGCGCGACAGGGTACAGCAGCGTGCACGGGCCTTGAACGGGGAGAACTTCGACGAGGACGCCCTGCTGGTGGTACGCCGCGACAACGGTTCGGAACAGTTGATTTCGTATGAAACATCGGTACCTTTCAAACGGTGGATGATAGACGGAAGCGTAGAGCTGCGTGCATACGTGACGGGCTGTGCGCTGTGCGACGAGGGTCGCGAAACGGCTTACGGAGGTACCATTTTCCCCGCCGTGAATCCGGTGTATGTGACTCCGTTCATCGAGCCGAAGGAAGAAGTGGTGAAACGCCGTTCGGAAACGAGGGTGGCACGGCTGGAATTCCGCCAGAACAGCGACCGCATCGATCCGGCTTACAAGCAGAACCGCGCGGAGCTGGCAAAGGTGAAAGAGTCGTTTCAGGTGGTGCGCGACAATCCCGACCTGACGATTACAGGCATTTACGTAACCGGTTATGCGTCGCCCGAGGGTTCGATGACATACAACATGGACTTGTCTAAACGGCGTGCGCAGGCGTTTACCGACTATGTGCGCCGCGATCTGGACGGAATAGACCGTTCGCTTTACCACGTAGCATGGAAGGGCGAAGACTGGGAAGGTCTGCGCAAGGAGGTGGAGCGTCATCCGGGGCTGGAACAGCAGCAGGAGGTTCTGCAACTGATAGATAACTGCGGCGACGATAAGGATGCCTGCGAGGCAGAACTGAAGAAGCGGGTGTCGGTAGCGGTATATACCCGGCTGGTGAACGAGATGTATGCTCCGGTGCGCCGCAACGAGTATCGCATAGAGTATAACGTGCGTCACTTTACCATCGAGGAAGGACGCAAGATGATAGTGGAAAGTCCGCAACTGATGAGCGTGAGCGAGATTCACAAGGTGGCAGAGAGCTACGGCAAGGGGACGCCGCAGTACATCGACTGCCTGCTGACGGGTGCGAAGACTTATCCGCAGGACGTGACGGCAGTGAACAATGCGGCACTGGCGCTGCTGGAGGCACAGCGTGCCGGTGAGGCAGTAGCTCTGCTGGAGAAGGCTCCACAGGACGGTGCGCTGCAGAACATGCTGGGTGCGGCTTACGTCAAGAACGGTCAGCCGGAAAAGGCAGTCGGAGCGTTCGGACGTGCTTCGGAGGCAGGCTATGCTCCCGCAGCAGAGAACCTGAAGGCGCTGTAGGCGTATCTGGACTTGATGGCGGAATAAGAAAGTGATGAGAACAAATTTGATATAAGAGTATTAACTTTAAAAAATTGTATTATGAAATTTTCTAAGAGTTTATTGTGGGCGTTTGCAGGTTTGGGTTTATTTGCATGCTCAAATGAGGAAGTGGTGGACAACACTCAGTTGCCTGACGGTGTTGGTGCAGTGACGATCAATATTGTAAGTCCTTCGATGTCGAGAGCGATAGTAGATGGAACAACAGCTACTACTGTGCCTGTCACAGGTAATGTTACAATTGAACTGACAGCTGGTAATGGTGAACAATCGATTAAATTGAACGCTGAGCAATTAAAAACACAGAAATCGGTTACATTCTGGAATGTAAAAGAACCTAAAAAGATTACGGTTTCTATGAATGGTGGAGAAGCTTCTTATGCGGGGGAGGCTCCTACCATATTTACAGGTGATCCGGCTGGAGTTCCTGCCTATGGTGAAACTGAAAGTTTTAAGTTGACACCTAATACAGCTTCTCCGGGTGATAAAGGTGGTGCTGGTTATGAAACAGGTGCTAACTCAGGTGATGAAAACAAGACCTATCAGCTGTATACAGCTTCAGTCACGCTGGCTATTCCGGTAGCACGTCTGGAAGTGTCAGGCATTCAGCATATTACTGATACTCACGCTACTGGTGATTGTGCTTATAAAACATTGAAAATTGCCGGTGTATATCTGGACAATGTATATGCTGAAGGAACTGGCGTAACTTATGCTAACGGTGCATTCCCATGTGCCTCAGGTACTCCTGCAGATTATAGTTATAATGGTACTAACGCTACAGGTACAGGTGATTTAGCTATTTTACAAGATGCAGCTACTGAAACCGAATTCCTGACTGCTAACCAGACATGGCCGGAAACTGCAGGCAAGGCATATGCTTACTATTTCTATGGTGCTGACGGTGCAGGTAACCTTCCTATTTTCAAGATTTATTTCAATCAATCTGAAGCAAAAGATGCTGACCACCCGCTCCCAGCTCCTCGCTATGCGATGATTACATCTTACAAGCAGACAGCAGAAAATGGTGGTGCTCAGATTACCAAATTTGAATCGGGACATATCTATCGCATTACAAGCGCTAAGCTGACAGATGAAAATATCATCGGTGATGAAGGTGGAAATACCTTGTATGGTGTAGAAGTAACCGTAACCGAAGCCGAATGGGCTGTGGAAACTATCGGTGCTGAATGGACTAAATAACCTCATATCCCTATAATCAAAGTCTGGCGGAATCATCCGCCAGACTCTATTTCCTAAGACATACAGTTTTATAACATTCATAAGAACGAATATGATAAAGTTTCTAAAAATAATGTTGATGGCACTGCTGGTTTTCGTCCTGCCAAGCAGTTGCGTCAAGGAGGATTTTGACGACTGTGATAATGTCACTATTTATTTCCAGTATCTGGCAGATGGTGATACGGACGTGTTGTATAAGTATATGAGTAAAGTAGACCTGTATGTTTTCGATGAGGGCGGACACATTATAGATGTCGGTCATTATACTCAGGACGAGTTGAAGAACTTTACTGCTGTACCCTCGTTCCGGTTGCAGTATGGAAAAAAATACAAAGTTGTGGCAATAGGAAATGCCTACGACCATACGGTAGTAGAAAATTTATATGCCGACCATCTTTCGGATATTTATATTCAGTCGCCGTTCTGGAATGATGATTCGAGAGATGTAATTAATCATGATGACAACTATATGGGTCAGCAAGAGTTTGTCATGCCTGCCCAAGATGGTGTCATGTATCGGGATACGGTGACGCTGTACAGCTCGCACGTAGATACCGAAGTAGAAATTTACGGTCTGCCTGCTCCGCAAAGCCGTGCCGACATGCCGTATGAATTGAGTTTTGAAAATTCGAATGCACAGACCTCGTTCGAGAATAAAATCAACACGGAGGTGAAGGGTACCATTTATCCGGAGCTGGTTTACGATGCGGAAAAGAACTGCTATCATACCAGTGACTTTGCCCTATTCCGACTGGATCATGAAGCCTGTCTGGACGAAACGACGTGTGCGCACGAGCTGGTGCTGAAAGATAAAAATACCGGTGAGGAACTGGTAAGAGGAAATATCCTCAACTACTTGAACAAATACCAAGAAGATATTGATACCTGAGTTCGGGATAAGTTTAGAATAAGGCCAGTTGTTTTGAGTCCTCAATATAGTATCCTTGCAATGCATCCGGTTTGTTTTCAAAGAAACAAT
>NZ_DBMACV010000114.1:0-5751 GCF_057861905.1 Phocaeicola sp.
ATTGTTTCTTTGAAAACAAACCGGATGCATTGCAAGGATACTATATTGAGGACTCAAAACAACTGGCCTTATTCTAAACTTATCCCGAACTCAGGTAATTTTATACATAAACTATTCGGTTTCTGTTTTTACAATTAAATCTCTCACATCAACATTCAAACACTTTGCAATCTTAACCAAAGTCTCTAAACTAGGTTGATAAGTGTTTGTACACCACTTTGAAACCGTCGTCTGATCTTTATTTAATTGACATGCTAACCATTTACTCGTTTTATTTTTTTCTGCGAGTACAGCCTTTATTCTATTTATATTTTTGTCTTTTTCTTGCATACGTCTATGGCTTTTAGTTTATACAGCCTTTAATTTAATTACAAAATTAGTCTTTTTATTCTATCAGGTAGTGACTTTTGGAGAAATATCTCTATAAAATAGAGAATTTCGCCAAATTAAATGAAATAATACGATTCACACCATTCTTAATTTGTATTATAAGATCTTTTGTGTAAACATTATATTAAGAAACTCTTTTAGTTCCGCAAAGACAATAATTATAAAGAGCATTAAGAAAGAGTAAGATCTCTTCCTTAATGCTTATAAATTCTCTTACACTTCCAACTCCTTCAACGGCAACCCATAATTATATTGTCTGAAAAATCCTCGGTGAATAAGTTTCAAACCAAGAGTCTGATAATAGTTGTAATCGTCATCTTCGGTACAGAGGTATTTGTAACCGTATCGTGGGGCGTATTCCTTGAAGAAGCGGGCAAGGTCCTTCAGGTTTTCCTGCTGGTTTCGTTTGAAGTTGCTACGTACAATGATAATGCTCCAGTCGGGGATGCTGCCAACGCCGCAACTGTATTCCCAAAAACGGATGTATAAATCCATTTCGCCTACATTGACAGAAACACAAATACCGTTGGCGTTGTGCATGACGGAACAACAGTTTCTGTAACCGAATCTCTCACACAAATAGAGATTGAAATCATAAATAAAATCGGAATAGTTCATAATAATTTGAATTTTGATGGTTAATAAAAAATTGATTATAGACTGAAACCTCGCTTGCGTTTCGGTTTCTTTTTCTTCTTTTTAAGCCGGTTGGCCTGTATTGCTTCCTCCATATCATAATCCGTAGGAGAGGGAGTGAACAGTCCCAGACTGATGCCGGAATGATTCTCCTGCTGATATTCATGCCGAGGTTCCTCGCGTATGGTTTCTGCCTGTGCCTGACGCTGGTTCATGGTAGCAGAAAGAGCGTTATATCGCAGCTCCTGGTCGATGTTCAGGAAACTAAACTGGCGGTCAATTTTGGAACCGCTAAAGGTCAGTTGGTCACATGTGAACTTGACACCTTGCATCTCTCCGGTCGTGCGACTTAGCTTCCATTGCGTATCAATTCCGTATCTCCGTAAGGCCAGTCTCAGCTCACTCCAGCTTCGGGCGTTCGGAACTTCCCGTTTCAAGGCATGATAGATAAAATACTTTACCTTGTCGTGACGACGCAACCGCATGAAATTGACATGCTCTTTTCCTTCGGCAAAATGCAAACGATAACGGGCTGTCAGCATCTTGCAGACCTTTTCGTTCCGGTAACGGTCGTTCTTGTCGCTGATGGTGCGGCCGTCATTATCCACCCGATTGTAAACGATGTGACAATGCGGATGGTCACGGTCGATATGCCGGGCGATGATGAACTGCGTGTTCGCAATTCCCATCAGCTTCATATAGTCGTGGGCGATCCTCAACATCAGTCCATCATCGTCACGGATGCGGTCTCCGTCTTCTGCGGAGAAGCTCAATGATATATGACCAACCGTATTCTTGACCTTGTCATTCAATAAAGTCTGTAACTCGAATTGTTCCGCTATTTCTTCAGGTGAACCGTAGACACCAACCGCTTTCAGCAGGCGCGATTTATCTTCTTTCAGCACATAGTTTACGCACCCGGAAAACGATGTGCCCTTGACAATTTTACCTATCATCCTTGAGCTGTTTTATGAGTTGTGAAATCTCTTGAGCAACGGCCCGACACTCATCGGCCACACGATAAAAACCGTAAGCGTTGGCTCGTCTGGCAAGCTGGTTCAGGTTCGTACTTTCGCCAATCAGTTTTCGTATGATGTCAAGATTTTCTCTCGTAATCCGTTCGCGTACCGTACCGTGTTCGATGAGTGAACGCACTACTTCGCTTTGACTGCGTTTACTGCGTCGGCTGAGTGCTCTGAGCCAGCCGAATTGTTCGTCTGTAAGACGGATTGTAACTGTATTTTTCTTGTCCATAATATTTGCTTCTGAGATTAATAATTGTGACCATCGGGAGCTGTCTCACCGTCTTTTGAGGTGAGCAAGTGGCCGGGAAATGTAATACACCGGCATAAACTTGCTCCAGTGAAAAAGAAGTGAATCAGACATCTGAAAGTCATCGTTTGAAAAGTCCTTTCCGGGTACTTTGAATCGTTGCTGAAAGAGATGCTTTTTCCACATTGACAAGCTGTAAATCGAAAGTCTCGACCAGTGTTTTCAAGGCTGGATTCAACGTAACAAGACGATTGAAAATAGCCTCCTTTGTCTCTTCTCTCAGCAGAAAATCGGCGATGTCATAACCCGCATCCCGTTCCTCTTTTGTCGCATTTCTTTCCATAAAATCAAAGAGAGAAACCTCTATTCCCAGGCTTCGGGTCATCTCCATTCTACTGTTCCAATAGTCGGTTGCACCCAAGTCTGGGAAGAGCAGGACACGTCGGTTTTTCAATACGCTCATGGCTTCTCGATTGAACGCTCCGTTCTTTCCGCCCGAAGCGATCCAGAGGTATTGCGGCAGATAGAAGCTGGATATCAAGGCACTTTTCTCACTCTCCACAAGAGCAACCGGACGCTGCTGGTCGGAGGACAAAAGGTGCTCACCAAACAGGCATTGTCGGAGATTGAAATTCTCTTTCTTCAGAAGGGAATGTACCCACGTGATGTAGTTGTGCGGCTCTTTAATCCGTCTTCCGTTTTCGGGATTGTAGAGCATCACTTTTCCGGTGCGTACCCGTCCGGAAATATCCACCTGCCAGAAGACTGTAGCTCCCGGCCAATGTTTCGAGGTCCCTACATGGTAGCGCAACATCAGCTTTTCGGTAGCTTCCTGTCCGAAATGGAAACTCAGGAACTGAAACAGCTTGTTCGTGTGATACAACTTCAGGGACTGCCTCATGATTTTCGGCTCAATGAATGAAGGTTCAGGAGGCAGACTGATGCGTGGTTTTGACACCGATACAAACTCTTCGCTCAATCGTTCCTTGGCCATCGGGTTCTCGTCAAAGTACATTTTGGGCGTATAGTTGTAGCCGCACTTCTGCTCATGGTTGCATCGCCCTACATAATCGGGAAAACTGATTTGCTTTTCCGTATCGATGTATTTGGCGAAACAACTTTTGCGGTGGCAGTTCGGGCATGTGTGCCGGGTACTGACACCTTTGTATGGTTCTAATGTGAATCTGTAGTTCATTTTCTTTCTGTTTGGATGTTACTATGCACATTTTCGCAACTTCACAAACCCCTCGGTTGCGAAAATGTGCATAGTAACAGGTTTATTTACTGTATTCTCCATGATTCTCTTTTCTGAATAAAGTTCCGATATGGCGTTTTAGAAACATCTTGAAAGCATGCTCCTTCATCCCGTAGCTTTCAGCAATACCGATACCTTCTGCCGTCGTAAATCTCTGAGGCAGGTTCAGGTAGATGTTGCGGTGCAATTCGCTCAACTGTTCCTGGCTGACGGCAGTCTGCACTTTTACAGCTGTTGTCCGAAAATACTCGGCCAGCAGGATGGCACGGTTCACACTTTCAAGGTCAATCGTATGCTTGTCGCACTCTCCGCAAGTCCATCGGGCAAGTTGGATAATCAGACAAAACCGGATAATGTAGATTTCCAGTTTGCAGTAAATACCTACCAAAGCATCATTGGTTTCCATATCACATTGGCGGGCATTTTCATGTTGCCAACCGTAAAGTCGTTGCTTGGCATCTTCATCGAATGGCAGGCATTGAGGCTGCAACTCATTATTCTCGTCATGCGGACAATCCTGAGCAATCAGCTTGTCGATAATCTGTTGCCACTGGATTTCCAGTTCTTCAGGAGTTTCCCGATCGTTCCATCTGCTTTTCAAGACAGATTCAGGCATCACGAAAAGAATACGGTCGATGAAACCGTTACTAGAACGCTCGCCCTTGACCAGTTCACCCAGAATCTTCTTTTGGATGGTACCGATAACAGAGATGTAAGGACGTCTGATAAAAATGGAACT
This sequence comes from Phocaeicola sp., assembly GCF_057861905.1. Classification (NCBI taxonomy): domain Bacteria; kingdom Pseudomonadati; phylum Bacteroidota; class Bacteroidia; order Bacteroidales; family Bacteroidaceae; genus Phocaeicola; species Phocaeicola sp. The sequence goes on from NZ_DBMACV010000114.1 coordinate 4,293, forward strand.
TTGCGTACTCTTGCGGTCGGAAATCGTGGGCTTGGCATTGAACACCGAAAGCCAGAACTGTTCTTCCGAACCGTTATTATAGCGGTTGAAGTTCTTGAACCAGGCAGATAGCTCGTCCGACCAAAGGCAGAGTCCTCTGGGATTCTGAGCATGTATCAGGCTCAATCCTTCGGGAGTGATATCCGAAACAAGAAAGCGTTTGCGCACGGGTGCCTGCGGAAACTCATCCAAACCGGCTTCCAAGCGTTCCTTTTTGCTCATGGACATAGTGCGTTCATACTCAGCATACAACTTCTGATATTTCTGATTCTGACAATAGTCGTGCTCAATAAACGGCTGGAAAGCGAAACTCAGTGGATGACTCTTATTGGCTCCAGGACGTCCAATCAGTGCCATGTACAAGATGGGACTTTCCAGCCAGTTGCGCTTCACCTGCACCAGATGGGAGTTGCCAATCCCCACGGCAATGGCTGCAAGGATAGCCGCAGCAACATAATCCACGGGATAGCCCTGACAATCGTGCAAACTGCTAATGATGCGCTGAATCCTGATAGGAAAGATTTCTGTCGGGAACTCACCACCGGACATCCTGGCTCCGATGCGCACAACCTCGCCGATGATACCTTCTGCTGTTAATTTGGAGGTTTCCATAGACGCACAGATCAAAAGTTATAACCTCCCTTTGGTTTGCGTTTCGCCCCATGTACTATCTCCGCTGCCTGTTCCTGAAGTGACATGGCCCGCATTTGCTTGCGTCCGGACTCAATCCATTGCAGCAGCTCATCTTCATAGAAATAGAGTTTCTTACCTCGTTTGTAAGCTGGAATCAGTCCTTTGCGCGCAAGCGTGTAAATGGTAGGCTTTGCCTTTCGTGTGATTTTACAGGCTTCGTCAATTTCAATAAGACGATGCTTGTCGGGAGAAGCCTGCGGTTGCAGTGCTGCCACCATTTGCCGGATTTGTTCCATCTGTTCTGTTAGATAACCTACCGCCTGCGGCAGCTTATCAAAAGTGATTTGTTCGTTTGCCATACGTACTCGTTTTTAATTGTTCGCTGGCAAAGGAAATTGGTGTTTTGATGGTGGAAAACATCACCAGGATATAACTGTGAGATAACTTTTGGTGGTGTCAATTAGTAGTAAGTTGTTGGTAATTATATAATTGCACGTATTGAAGGATATAAGAAATAGAGACTAACTATTGTTATTGATGGGGAAAACTGCTGTTTTTCGTAAAATGTTGACTATTTTATGATAAAATATGGGTTGTGAAAAACTAACTTTGATAAATTTTGGTAACTTTGTTTTCACAGATTAATAGAAATATGAAAATCCAATTCAATCGTATATTTATAATAGAATCACTTGGTAGTGATGATAGAAAGACAGGGACAGAACTATATAATGATCTCTTAAAATGGAAGCAAATTACACATCCTGATTTTGAAGCTGTTCTAGAA
>NZ_DBMACV010000115.1:0-5351 GCF_057861905.1 Phocaeicola sp.
CTTATTGTTTCTTTGAAAACAAACCGGATGCATTGCAAGGATACTATATTGAGGACTCAAAACAACTGGCCTTATTCTAAACTTATCCCGAACTCAGGTACCTTCATAGTTGCGGTCGAAGCCGACACCTATCAGTTCACCTTTTGCGTTGAAGACTGGAGAACCTGAATTACCTCCCGTGTTATCGGTTGCTGTGACAAAGCATACAGGCATCCGTCCGTCGGGCATGGCATACGGTCCGAAGTCCTTCTTTTCATACAATTCCTTCAATTTGGGAGAAACTACAAACTCCGGATTGTCCGGATCTTCTTTTTCCATAACTCCCTTCAAGGTAGTATAATACAAATACTCCTTGCCGTCGGCAGGCTCATACGAACCAATCTTTCCGTAGGTCAGTCGCAAGGTAGAGTTTGCATCCGGATAAATGGCCTTACCTTCCTTCTGTTTCAGAGCCAACATACCGGCAACCCATGTCTTGTGAGCACGGTTATATGCATTCGTTTCTGCTTTCATGGCCTCATCCATAGCCTTGTAACCTTCCTTCACCGACTTGGCATATTGCACCATCGGGTCGTTTTTCAGTTTTTCGGCATTAGGATTTTTCAGGAAAGCAGCCAGAGCCTCAGGACTACGGAAGATTGACTTGTCAAAGCAAGCGTCGACAAAAGCATCGGTATTGCCACCGAATTTGTCATCTATCAGCTTGAAGATGCTGATACGCTGTCCGGCAGGAATCAACTGTGCATACAGTGCAATCAATTGTTTGGAAACCTTGCGGTCGACTGCCGTACTGTAATCTTTATTAAAGAACTTCTTTCCTTGCTCGTCCAAAGCAGCAACAGCCGCTTTTATACCTTTTTTATCATTTTTTTCCAGCGAAGCAAGCAACTTATCCGTGTCAGGAATCTTCGAAAACTCCGTACCCAGCATCAACGCTTCATAGATAGCCTGCTGATGATATACCGCATCGTGACGCTTGGCCACAATCTGCTTGATCGTTTCGTATGCCTGACGATAGCTGTCATTACCTGTTTCCTCGCCGAAAGCCAGCAGACGTTTCTGTTCATCTTTCTTACGGTCGAGCACTTTCAGCGACACAAGTCCTTCGTTCATGCCGATAGCATTCTTCCAGTAATTGGCAGAAGAAGCATACTTGGCTGCATACTGGATACGTGTTTTGGCATCTTTTGCCATTTCTTCACCCAGCACTCGCAGACGGACTCCGCGCACGGTATCACGCATAAAGTTGGTAGTCTGCATACGTTCCTCCACTTCATCACTGATCATGTAACGCCAGTTACGTCCGGGAAATCCCATTACGAAAGTAAAATCGCCTTCCTTAATGCCACCCATGTTGATAGTAAGATGTTTCTTAACCTTCAGTGGAACATTATCGGCTGCATAGTTGGCAGGCTTTCCATCCTTCGACGCATAAATGCGGAAGATAGAAAAATCACCACAATGACGCGGCCACATCCAGTTATCCGTATCGGCTCCAAACTTTCCGATAGAAGAAGGAGGAGCACCCACCATACGAATATCCTTATACACCGTCTTGACAAACAGGTAATACTTGTTGGCTCCGTAGAACGGCTTCAGTTCGAGAACGGTAAAATCGTCCGTCTTGATATTTTCTTTCTTGGCAAAACGCGCTGCAACGGTCGACAAGTACGAAGGAGAAAGGTAATTCAGTCCTTCCGGATCATCATCCTTTTTCAACTGTTACTGCACATAATCTGTCACATCGAGGATACGGTCGATAAACGTAATGGTCAGTCCCTCACAAGGAAGTTCTTCCGCACGGCTCATTGCCCAGAAACCATCGGTCAGATAATCGTGTTCCACCGAGCTGTGCTGCTGGATATACTGATATCCGCAGTGATGATTGGTCAGCACCAGTCCTTCGGAAGAAACAACTTCTCCGGTACATCCGCCACCGAAATGCACAACAGCATCCTTCAGGCTGATACTGTCGGGACAATACACCTTGTCGATGCTGATATCCAGACCCAGATCCTGCATGACAGCAGCATTCTGTTTCTTCAGGTCGGTCAGCATCCACATGCCCTCGTCGGCATATCCGGCGAGAGAGCATGCGGCAAGCATGGAAAATAATAAGGTTTTCTTCATTATTCAACGATAGTCATTTCGTCGATCAGGTTCTTGCAGCCACCCAGTTTCTCGACGATGAATAATACATAACGAATATCTACGGCAATACAACGCTGGAGGTTGTTGTCGAAATTGATGTCACCCGAAAGTGATTCCCAGTTTCCGTCGAAAGCAGCACCGATCAGTTCGCCGTTGCCATTCAGTACCGGAGAACCTGAGTTACCGCCAGTAATATCGTTGGTAGTCAGGAAGCAAGTCGGCATTTCACCGTTAGGCAATGCATAGCGGCCGAAGTTCTTCGTAGCATACAACTCTTTCAGTTTAGCAGGAACAACAAATTCCGGATTGTTCGGGTCTTCCTTTTCCATTACTCCCTTCAGGGTTGTATAATATTTGTAGTGAATGCCATCCTTCGGATCGTACGATTTTACGTTACCGTAAGTCAGACGGATAGTAAAGTTAGCATCCGGAGCTTTCGGAGTCGGAGCATACATTTCGCACAAACCACGCACATAAGTCTTGTGCAGCAAGTCGATATCACCGCTTACAGCACTGTATTTTTCTCTCAACTTCTGCGCCATGTCGTTCTTGCTTGACGAATACTGGATAGCCAGGTCATTGTCGATAGCCTTTACCGTAGGGTTGCTGATGAACGCATTGAAGTTCTTTTCGTTAGAGAAGATACTATTATCGTACAAAGCATCGATATAAGCATTATAATCACCTTTGAACTTTGTCTGGATAGTCTGATAGAATGCAGGCAGTGCATCAGCCGGAACACTCTTGGCGTACAGCGGAATCAGCACCTTGGCAACCTTGCGGTCTACTTCGTGGTCGTAATCCTTATTGTGAACATCGGCATACGCTTCCTTCAGGTTGCTGATAGCCTTTTCAACATCTTTCTTTTTGCCTTTCTCCAGCGCCGTCTTCAAGTCGTTGAACAACATGTAAGTTGCACCAAACTCGATACCGCTTCTGAATGTTTCGCTGAAGTAAACCATCTGTTTGGTTATCGGAGTAGCCTTCTGAACATACTCGTCAATCTGGCTTACCACCTTGGCATAGTCGGCATTGTTCTGTTCTTTAGCAAACTGAGCAAACTTAGCTTCCTGTTCAGCCTTTGCCTCGAGCACCTTATTGTCGATAATTGCCTTGTTCATACCGATAGAGTTTTTCCAGTAGTTGCTGGAAGAAGCGAACTTACTTGCATACTGGATACGTACCTTATCGCTGGCAGCCATTTCCTTACGCAACACGTTCTGACGAGCCTCACGTACTTGAATACGAGGAGTATTCGTACCTTCCATACGCATTCTTACTTCGCTCTCCGTCAGGTAACGACTTGTACTTCCCGGGAATCCCATAATCATGGCATAGTCGCCTTCCTGCAAGCCCTTCAACGAAATAGCCAGATGCTTCTTCACCTTCAGAGGCACATTCTCTGCACTATATTCTGCCGGATTACCATCTTTATCAGCATAAATACGGAACATAGAGAAGTCGCCCGTATGACGCGGCCACATCCAGTTGTCGGTTTCACCACCGAACTTACCAATTGACGAAGGAGGAGCGGCAACCATACGCACGTCGCTGTATGTCTTGATAAAGAACAGATAGAACTTGTTTCCTTCGTAGAACGGAAGTGCTTCGGTAGAAATACCCGGTTTATCCTTCAAGTCACTCTTCTTCAACTCTTCAGATGCCAGTTCATTCAGATATTCAGCACCGAAAGAATTGATTTCGGTAACCTTTCCGTCTTTAATATCTTGATTTACCTTATCGGTTACATCCACGATTCGTTCTACAAACTTAAAAGTCAATCCCGGAGTAGGAAGTTCCTCAGCACGGTTTTTTGCCCAGAAACCATCGGTCAGATAGTCATGCTCAACCGAGCTATGCTGCTGAATAGCATCGTAACCACAATGGTGATTTGTCAGGATCAATCCGTCCGGAGATATGATTTCACCCGTACATCCACGTCCGAAAATACCCACAGCGTCTTTCAGTGTCACGCTGTTCGGACTGTAAATATCGGCAATATCCATTTTCAGACCTTGTGCTTTCATACGGTCGGCAAGGTTCTGTTCCTTCATCAACTGAAGGAGCCACATTCCTTCGTCGGCTTTCACCGGTGAAAAGGCTGCACAAATCAGTGCAAATGCTAATACTTTGAGTTTTTTCATTGTTATGATATTTAAATGATAATTGAATATTTTCCCTTTATCCGCAATAGTTAGCAAAGATAGCGAAAAATACGTTTAGCATATCTTAATTCAGTAATAATCCTCTATTTAGTTTAATTTTTGATAATTTATTTTCACGACATTTCTAAACATTATACCTTTGCCCAAGAATTTTCTAAAGGCTTATTGCATGTATAGATTTTATTTTTTTCTCTTTTGTGCCATCATTTGCGCTTCATGCGGAAAGAAATATAATATAGAGGGTATTTCTTCTGTATCGAAACTGGACGGAAAAATGCTTTTCATAAAGGTGCCTTCCGGCGACAAGCTGGTAAATATCGACTCGGCGGAAGTGATACACGGAATTTTCAAGATGAAAGGGAAAGTAGATTCTACGGTCATTGCCTCGCTGTATATGGATGATGACTGTATTATGCCGGTTGTGATAGAAGAAGGTAATATCAACATCAATATCGACAAGGCCGGCTTTTCGATAAAGGGAACTCCCCTGAATGACAGTTTCAACGAATTCATCGTAAAGAAAACTTCTCTGGAAGACCGGGCTTACGAAGTTGAAAGAATGGAAAGCCGCATGATTATGGACGGCAAGGACCCCAAATTTATCCAGGAAGAAATGGATAAACAACGTACTGCACTGGGGCACGACATGGACGAACTTGCCAAGACCTTTATCGAAGAAAATTATGACAATGTATTGGGAACAGGCGTATTTCTGATGCTATGCAACGGATTTCCTTATCCGGTACTCACTCCTGTCATGGAAGAAATAGTAAACAATGCTCCCGAATCGTTCAAAAACAATCCGATGATTAAGGAATATGTTTCGGTAGCACGTAGCAACATGGACAAACTGCAAGCCGTTCAATAAGAGCTTTGCAGGCTGTCGACTTCAGAACTTCGGAAAGACATCGGGAAAAGAATCATAAAAGAAGATAATCGAGTAGGAGAAACGGGATTATTTCCCGTTTCGACCTCTCACACCACCGTGCGTACCGTTCGGTACACGGCGGTTCATTAGACATGTTGTATTCTTCT
>NZ_DBMACV010000116.1:0-5285 GCF_057861905.1 Phocaeicola sp.
TATAAACAACGTCAAGGATAATTTATTATTTTTGCAAAAAAAATAATTTAGTATATGGCTATAAGAATAGTTGGTGTAGATTTGCCTCAGAATAAGAGAGGTGAGATTGCGTTGACATACGTATATGGTATTGGACGCAGTAGTTCAGCAAAGATTTTGGATAAGGCAGGTGTTGATCGTGACCTGAAGGTTAAGGATTGGACTGATGATCAGGCTGCTAAGATTCGTGAAATTATCGCTGCTGAATATAAAGTAGAAGGTGATCTTCGTTCAGAAATCCAGTTGAACATTAAGCGATTAATGGATATTGGTTGCTATCGTGGTGTTCGTCACCGTTTAGGTCTGCCCGTAAGAGGTCAGAGCACAAAGAACAATGCTCGTACACGTAAGGGAAGAAAGAAAACTGTTGCAAATAAGAAAAAAGCTACTAAATAATAATTGTTAATATGGCAAAAAAAACAGTCGCAGCTAAAAAAAGAAATGTGAAAGTTGATGCTAATGGACAGTTGCATGTACATTCATCATTCAACAACATTATCGTTTCTTTGGCAAACAGCGAAGGCCAGATTATTTCATGGTCTTCAGCAGGTAAGATGGGATTTAGAGGTTCTAAGAAGAACACTCCTTATGCAGCACAGATGGCTGCTCAAGATTGCGCTAAAGTAGCGTACGATCTTGGCCTGAGAAAGGTAAAAGCTTACGTTAAAGGTCCTGGAAACGGACGTGAGTCTGCTATCAGAACAGTGCACGGAGCTGGAATTGAAGTTACTGAAATTATCGATGTAACTCCATTGCCTCACAACGGTTGTCGTCCTCCTAAGAGAAGAAGAGTATAATAAAGATAACCTATTTAGATGTAACTTGATTTTGTTAAATAATGGATTGCAATTCCTTTCTGTAATCGCGGCTGCAACAAATTAAGTTCATTAATAACAATTAAATTTAAAATAAGAAAATGGCTAGATATACTGGACCAAAAACTAGAATTGCACGTAAATTCGGTGAAGCAATCTTTGGAGCAGATAAAGTTTTGTCTAAGAAAAACTATCCTCCTGGACAGCATGGTAACACTCGCCGTAGAAAAACATCAGAATACGGTGTCATGCTGGCTGAAAAGCAGAAAGCAAAATATACTTACGGAGTTTTGGAAAAACAGTTCCGTAACATGTTTGAAAAGGCTGCAAGTATGAACGGTATTACCGGTGAAATCTTGTTGCAGAACCTTGAATGTCGTCTTGATAACGTTGTGTTCCGTTTGGGTATTGCTCCTACTCGTGCAGCTGCTCGTCAGTTGGTTGGTCACAAGCACATTACAGTAGATGGTAAGGTAGTTAATATTCCTTCATTCTCTGTAAAACCTGGACAGCTTGTAGGTGTTCGTGAAAAATCTAAGTCTTTGGAAGTTATTGCTAACTCATTGGCTGGATTCAATCACAGCAAATATCCTTGGTTGGAATGGGATGAAAACTCTAAGACTGGTAAGTTGTTGCACAAGCCTGAAAGAGCAGACATTCCTGAAAACATAAAAGAACACTTAATCGTTGAATTGTACTCTAAATAATAATTAATTTCATGGCGATATTAGCATTTCAAAAACCTGATAAAGTATTAATGTTGGAAGCGGATTCCAAATTCGGAAAATTCGAATTCCGTCCGCTTGAACCCGGTTTCGGTATTACCGTAGGTAATGCTTTACGCCGTATTCTTCTCTCTTCATTGGAAGGTTACGCTATCAACACTATTCACATTGAAGGTGTTGAACACGAGTTCGCAACTGTTCCTGGAGTAAAAGAAGATGTCACTAACATTATCTTGAATCTGAAGCAAGTTCGATTCAAGCAAATAGTTGAGGAATTCGAAAATGAAAAGGTAAGCATTACCGTTGAGAATTCTACTGAATTTAAGGCAGGTGATATTGGTAAGTATTTGACCGGATTTGAAGTGTTAAATCCTGAATTAGTTATTTGCCATTTAGATTCAAAAGCAACTATGCAGATAGATCTTACAATCAACAAAGGTCGTGGCTATGTTCCGGCCGACGAAAACCGTGAATTCTGCACCGATGTGAATGTAATTCCTATCGACTCTATTTACACTCCGATTCGTAATGTCAAATATGCGGTAGAAAACTATCGTGTAGAACAGAAGACCGACTACGAAAAGTTGGTTCTGGAGATTACAACGGATGGTTCCATTCACCCGAAGGAAGCGCTGAAAGAGGCTGCTAAGATATTGATTTATCACTTCATGTTGTTCTCTGATGAAAAGATTACTCTTGAAACTTCAGATTCAGATGGCAATGAAGAATTCGATGAAGAAGTATTGCACATGCGTCAGTTGTTGAAGACCAAATTGGTTGATATGGACTTGTCAGTTCGTGCATTGAACTGTTTGAAGGCTGCCGATGTTGAAACATTGGGCGACTTGGTTCAGTTCAACAAGACAGACCTGTTGAAGTTCCGTAACTTCGGTAAGAAATCGCTCACTGAGCTTGATGATTTGCTCGAGAGTCTGAATCTGTCGTTTGGAACAGATATTTCTAAGTATAAATTAGATAAAGAATAAAAAATGAGACATAATAAGAAATTCAACCATTTAGGTCGTACTGCTTCTCACAGAAATGCAATGTTGTCAAACATGGCATGTTCTTTGATCAAGCACAAAAGAATCACTACGACTGTTGCGAAGGCTAAAGCTTTGAAAAAGTTCGTTGAGCCTCTGATTACAAAGTCTAAAGAAGACACTACAAATTCTCGTCGTGTTGTATTTAGCAACTTGCAAGATAAGTTCGCTGTAACTGAACTGTTCAAAGAAATCTCTGTAAAGGTTGCAGATCGTCCGGGTGGTTACACTCGTATTATCAAGACTGGTAACCGTTTGGGTGATAACGCAGAAATGTGTTTCATCGAATTGGTTGACTACAATGAGAATATGGCTAAGACAGCTGCTAAGAAAGCTACTCGTACTCGTCGTTCTAAAAAATCTGCTGCAACTGAGGCACCTGCTGCTGAAGCAACTGCAGAAGCTACTACAGAGGAAGCCCCTAAAGCTGAATAATTCTGTAAACGCTATATATATTAAAAGCCGGAGTTCATTTGGACTTCGGCTTTTTTTATGATACGGGATATCTATAACTTCCTGAAGAATGATAAAATTTCACTGTTTTTAGCTCTCTGAGGGGCTTTTATGTGTAATGGCTATCATTTTTATTGTCTTCACTCCTTATCGCTTTGCAGGAGGCTTTTCTGTGTCTTAAACGGATACATTTATAAACTATTGCCATACGAAGGGGTGATTGCAGACTTTATTGGGCTTTTTCATTGAAAATATTACTCGTTTTTACCCTTCACGCCCTTCACATGTTTCATTCATCTTGTATTATGATTCCCATTTTTCTCATAAGGAAGCAAGCATTCATATTTTGTGCTACGCCTTCCCGTAATTTATAAGAAAAGCTAAGTTCGTTTTCCTTTATGTCAGCCTCGAAGCAGTAATTACGTATCTTGTCGGGGAACTGTTCAGCAAGGGTACCCAACAATAAATCGTGTGTGGCAATAATACCATTAGTTTGCAGATGCATAAATTGGCGTATCAAGTCGAGCGAGCCTTTCTGCTTGTCGGCCGAATTGGTTCCTTTCAATATTTCATCCAGGATGATGAATAGCTCATGCCCTTCATTTAGTAAATCGATGATACGTTTCAGTCGCTTGAGCTCGGCGAAGAAATACGATTCATTATCCGTAAGCGAGTCGGATGTACGCAGACTGGTAATTAACTGTGCAGGATATAGAGTCAATTGTTTGCAACATACCGGACAGCCGATACATGCAAGTAAATAATTAACCCCAATCGTACGCAGATATGTACTTTTTCCTGCCATATTAGCTCCGGTTATAATTAGGAAAAACGGTCGTGACGGTATCAGGGCATCGTTCTTTACACATTGTTCGGCAGGCATCAGCGGATGTCCCATAGCGGTCGCTATAAACTGGAAGGGCTTGTCTGAAATAGAAGGATAGCTATAGTCCGGATGATTATAGGCAAAAGTCCCTAACGAGCAAAGAGCATCAAGCTCTCCAACGGTTTCCAGCCATTGCATCAGATGATGACCGTATCGCTCTTTCCATCGCTCGATACGTACTACCTGTCGTAGCTGAAAGAAAATACTACCTTCCAGTATGACATAAAGTAACTGGTTGTTACGCAGATCCAGTCTGTCGAGTTCTTTGGATAGTTGCATCAAAGCCTCGGCCGGCGAATGTCCGTCAATGTTCAGTCGCTCTATTAGTTGTTGTACTTCGGCAGATTTCCATACTTGTTGGCGGGCAAGTGCAATCAGTTTGGCATAACTGTTCAGAGTTTTCAATTTCTCGCCATATGTTTGCTGTACAAGAGTCGCCTTTTTGATGACGGCAAAGCTGATAATCACAAATAGCATAAACATTAATCCGAACCAGCTTATAGAGCAAATACCCGTCAGTCCTCCTGCAAGCAATGCGATGTTGATGAGGGGAACTCCCCATAAGGTTAGCTTTACCCATGTGGCATGCAACAAATTGGAGGGGCTTTCACTCCATCGGCGTATTTCCTCTACGTCGGATGTCTTTCCGTGATTAACCAATCCCGTGATACGGAATTCTTCGCGAAACTCGTTTCTTTCGCTCATATCCCTTACACCCTGCTGGCGAAGTTCTATCAACTCTTTTTGAGTCAAGTGCTCCTGCATCCATCGGGCAAGAGTTTGTTTTCCGATGTGCGTACATGTACGGTTTATGGCCTGAAACAACGAATTTCGTCCAAACAAATCGAGGTCGAATGAGTATGGATGTTCTGGGTTGACAAATTCTTTTCCCTCATCGAAGCCGGAAAAATCACCTTCCAGTCCTTTCAGTTCATTGCGGTTGATTTGCTCTTGAGTTTCCAACCATTCCTTTCGTGCGAAGAAACGGTTGTGTAGTTTTATAAGAGCCAGGAAAGGAAGAAATGTACAACATACCGCACCAATCAGTACCCCTGTTCCGGCATGAAATAATGCGATGACGGCCGTTATTCCGGCAAGAAAAAATACGATGCGTAGTAAACTGATATGGAGAATGCGTTTCTTTATATTAGTCAGTTCTTTTGCCGTTTCGGCTATTCGAGAAGTGTACCAGTCATTGGGAGTTATCATATGAAATAAAAATAACGTGAGTTCGGGATAAGAAAGTATCTTTAAAAGTTGGTAATCACCGAATTATTTTGTATATTTAAGTCTGACAAACAATTAATTACAAATTAACAACAAT
>NZ_DBMACV010000117.1:0-5227 GCF_057861905.1 Phocaeicola sp.
ATTGTTTCTTTGAAAACAAACCGGATGCATTGCAAGGATACTATATTGAGGACTCAAAACAACTGGCCTTATTCTAAACTTATCCCGAACTCAGGTAATAAGATTTTAGATCTTAGTTTGTTGCGGGTCAAGATACGAAAATCGCTCAAAAAGGGAAAGTTGTTGGACTAAATTCGTGAAATGATTTTAGTCTGCTGTTTTGTAAGAGAAATAAATGTAAAGATTAAGAGAAAATTTCAGCTTTGGCGATGACAACGAAACAGAAAAGGTTGTATATTCGCGGCGGATAAGGAAAGATGCCAGAGTGACCGAATGGGCCGGACTCGAAATCCGGTGAACGGCTTTGTCCGTTCCGTGGGTTTGAATCCCACTCTTTCCGCTTTTATGATTCGATAATATATTCCCTTTTTATTTTTGTTCTAAGAAAAAAGTTGTATGTGCAGTTTGTTTTCATTCCTTCGTTTTTTCCTGATTTTCAAAAACAGGAAGGGGTTCTTTGTGTTGTGGCTTTTCGGTTGCTTTATGATGCAATAAAAAAGAGGTTATCCCGTCCTGATAGTTGGGAAAACCTCTTAGTCAAAAGCGCTTACACTTATTATTTTATTCTGTTCTTAAATTATTGATTGGATTACTGCGTGCTGCCTTCCATATCATTGAAGTGCTGAGAATCAACATGATTATGAGTACTACCAGGATACATCCTCCGAAGATATACCCTGTGAGGTTGATTTTGAACGCAAACAATTCCAATAGGCGGTTGCTGGCAAATAGTGCAAATGCGGTTCCAATCAGAACAGCAGGAATGGCTATTTTCAGAATATCCTTCAAGAAGAGGAATTGTACATCCTTTACTTGTGCTCCGTGAATGATACGGATAGCTATTTCCGAACGTCGGCGGTTTACTTCATCACGGATATAGGCTATCAGGCCGATAAGTGCAATTACCAGAATACATAGTCCGACAAAGAGTATACTGTTTCTTACGTGTAACAGCATGTTGTACTGATTAGCCATTTCCAGGTCGAGACTATATACGTGTTTTTCCTGACTGGGCATGGTACGGCTGACTATGTCTTGTATCTCCTTTATTTGTTCTGGACTCATTTCTTTCAAACGAATGTAAAGAAGATGGTTAGGATGCGTGTTGTAGAACATCACCGTTGGGCGATCGTCGAAATCTTCCGCAACTTGAGAACCCAGATGAATTTCTTCGTACACACCACAGATAGTATAAGGACGACCTTGATGCTCTGTGATAAAGACTTGCTTGCCAATAGGAGAGCCTGTCCATCCGGCGAGTTTTTCCATCTTGTTGATAAAGCTACGGCTCACCATTACTTCCTGACTCACACTATCTCCCAGTTCGGTGGTAAAGCCCGTTCCTTCCAAAATGGGGATACTGAATACTTTATGATAGTCGGGACCTACATCATACATATCGGCAATATTCATGTATTCCTTATCGTTTTGTGGATCGTATACATTGTTTCCGCTGCATTTCATAAACATTTCCTGATATCCCCAGGTTACTCCGTTTACATTAGGAAGCCTTTTTAGTTCTTGTATGCAACGTTCACGCTCTATGTTCTGAGTTCCGGATAGGGAAGTATAAAGTATATTCTTATATTCGAATCCGGTGCGATAATTGGTCAATGCCTGATACTGAAGTCCGATAACGGTAAGCAGACAGACAAAGAAGGTAGTTAGCATGAACTGTACGAATAAGAGTCCCAGCTTCCATTGTCGTTTATTCTCTGTATATCGACGATAGGCGTAAGTGACAGGTATGCGTGTATATATATAGCTGGGCATTACTCCGCAAATTATAGCAACAGCAATAACGACCATCAGGCACAGCACTAAAGCAGTGGGAGAAAATAAAGCTCGCAAACTATGTCCCATTTGTTCTTGCAGAAAATCTTGCAGACCGAAAACAATGAGTACGGCAAGTATCAGAGCGATGAAGCAGTGCAATGCTGACTCTACCAGTATCATGCGATAAATATCCTTGCTTTCTGCTCCGTAACAGCGGTAAGTAGCAATACTTTTAGCTCGTTTCACTACCGATGAAACAACCAGCAGGATATAGTTCAGGACTGCTACAGCCAGCATGATAAAGGCAAAGACGAGGAATACGATGTTCATGATACGGTTGTATTCCGAGGATAGAAAGATCTTGCTTACAGGTTTCAGGTTCAGGTAAAACTGGCTGCCCGAACGTTCCAGCTCTTCCATCGGAGCATTGGTGTACAGCATGTGCTTGATGTTAGGTTCCAGCGTTTGCGGATCTGTACCGGGCCGCAGGCGGATATATCCGGAATAACGGTCGTTCCCCAGCCAATTGTTTCTTCCGTCTCCCATTATTTGGCCAATGGTAGGCAAAGCTACAGCAATATCTATTTTCGGCAGATGAGTATTTTCCGGGAAATCCTCAAAGACTCCTACTACCGTCAGATGAAAATCCGGGAAGACTTTCCAAGTCAGTTGTTTGCCTATAATATCATTTCCCAGTACTTTCAGCAGTTTGGCTGATATATAAGCATTGTTGGCTTTTTCCAGTCCGGTATGAGGCGCTTCTCCCATTAAAATTTTTCGTGGAAAGACCTCGAAAAAAGAGCTGTCGCACAAATAAGCATTACCTTTTATGGTACGTTGGTCATCGGTTGTTAACAGCAGATCTTCATTCAATATGGTAAAACGAGTGGCGGCTTCTACTTCCGGACAATATCGTTTGATGCCCGGGGCAATAGCTCCCGATACGGTATTGTGGTTTAACCAATCATTACCTTGATGCTTATAATTTTCCTGTATGATATAAGTGTCTTCCAGATGGGGAATAAAGTTATCATACGACCGTTCGAAAATTACTTCGGCAAGCATTACCAGTCCGATAGCCATTCCCACACCCAGACAGAGAATTTTTGTTAGGTTACCTTCTCCTTTCCGGAAAAGATTCTGTAGGGCTCTTTTCATCATTCGCTTGGATTGAAGTTAAAGTAAGAAGGCATATCCAGCTATATTGCCGGCATACCTCCTTACATATAAAGAAAACTTAAGAGAGATTACATTTCACTGATAGAGGATACAATCTGCCCGTCGAACAGATTGATCATACGTCCGGCAAATCCGGCATCACGCTGGCTGTGGGTTACCATTACGATGGTAGTTCCTTCTTTGTTCAGTTCGGTAAGCAGTTCCATTACTTCCAGACCGTTTTTAGAATCCAGGTTACCGGTTGGCTCATCGGCGAGGATGATTTTCGGATTGGAAACTACGGCACGGGCGATGGCCACACGCTGCTGCTGACCTCCGGAGAGCTGCTGGGGATAATGTTTGGCACGGTGACTGATATTCATACGCGACAGCATTTCGGTTACGCGTTTCTTGCGTTCTTCGGCAGGGATATTCAAATACGTAAGCGGAAGCTCGACATTCTCGAAAACATTCAGTTCGTCTATCAGGTTAAAACTCTGAAATACGAAACCGATATTACCTTTACGTACATTGGTACGGTCTTTCTCCTTCAGATGTCCGACCTCTTTGTTGTCCAGATAATAGTTGCCCGAGGTGGGATTATCCAATAAGCCGAGGATATTCAGTAAGGTTGATTTTCCACAACCGGAAGGTCCCATGATGGCCACGAATTCTTTTTCATTGACTTCCAGGTTTACATTGTTCAAGGCAATTGTTTCTACTTCCGTTGTACGGAATGTCTTGCAAAGGTTTTCAATCTTAATCATAGTGATAAGTATTAAATTGTTATTATATTTATTCTTTTGTTTATTATTCTGCTTTTAAGTTGTCTGTCGGATTGCTGATAGCCGTCCGGTAATTCTGTACTGTAATCGTTATCAGTGTGATGAGGCTGATGACGATACAGGTCAGAATGAATATCCACGGCGTGATGGCTATCCGTTCAGTAAACTGTTCCAGCCATTTGGATACGATATACCAGGCTATCGGTGTCGCAATGACGGAACTGACTACCGACAGCGTAAGATATGATCGTCCGAACATCCAGAGAATCTGACGGGTATAGGCTCCATATACCTTTCGGATACCGATTTCTTTGCGGCGCTGTTCTGCTTCGAAGATAACCAGTCCAAAGACTCCTACCAGTGAAATCAGAATGGCAAGCAGACTGGACAGGGTAATCAACTGTTGCTGATCGGCCTCTTTCTGGTAGAGCTGACTATATACTTGGTCATAGAATTTTATATCGACGGGATAACCGATAAAACATTTGGCAATGGTTTGACGGATGTGCTTCAAGGCTGTTTCCATATTGCTTCCGGCTTTTACACGAATGTAGGCAAAAGGCAGAATATTGCTGCCGTATTTCCCGTTTGGACAGAATATATAGGGAAGTGCTTCAGAACGGAGCGAGGTTAATTGTACGTTGTTGACGTAGCCTTTCAGTCGCGCATTCACACCCCAGACGAAGAAGTCCAGTATTTCACCGGCTGGAATGCCGGTTTGTTGCTGTAAGTCTTGTGTGGCAATAAAGTTCAGATCACTGTGATAGATGGAGTCGCTGGGGAGGAAATCTTCTCCCGATACAATTTTTAAGCCCATTACCTTACAGAAGTTTGTCGTGACGTCGATGTAGTAATGTCCGTGCATTTCTCCTTTATATAAGAAAGCATATTGAGTATATCCGCTTCCTCCGCCCAGATTTGATTTAGCATAGGCGATATCATCTATTTCTGCAAAACTTTTTAGGGTATTTGTAAAGTTGCGGTATTCGGAACTTTGATAAGGCATTTGTGGGAGAGAAGCAACCAGTATCTGGTCTTTGTCAATGCCTGATATATAATTTTGCATATAGCGGTTTTGCAGGAAAATGAATCCGGCAGTTACAATCAGCACAAATGAAATGATGTACTGGAAACCGATAAGTAACATGCGGAGCCGTTTGCCTCTTCCGCTTAGCGCATAGTTTCCTTTCAGCACAAGGGCCGGAGAGAACGAAGTCATGTACCATGACGGATAGAGTCCGGCAATGATTCCTGTCACCAGTGCAATGATTCCGGTATATCCGATGATGTGCCAGTAGGTAATCAGTGAAGGGGTGAATCCCATAAAAGAAAGTACCTTCAGGCGTATGAGCATTTCGACAATGCCCACAATGTTGTCCTAAACGATTTATAGGTACGATGAATATGAGGTTGTTGTAGATAACAACCCCTTCAAAGCTTTTTTTGGCCCCATTTATACTACTCCAGCT
>NZ_DBMACV010000118.1:0-5035 GCF_057861905.1 Phocaeicola sp.
ATGCTTAAAGATACAAAATCTTTAGGTAATAACAAAGCCCCAGCTTGTGAAAGTCGGGGCTTTGTGCTAAAAAAGAAGGTGTGCTTTTTGACACACCTTCTGAGAAAAGTGGAAAAATTATGGATACGGAGAAAAAAATTTCCCACACTGTACGGAAAAAACTTGAAAATGATTCGAAAGGTAAGGGAAAAATGCCCGGAAACGGGAAGCGGAAGCCGAAAAAAACAGGCTTTTCCTTCGAAAAGAATTCAGGAAAAGCACTGAAAAAACGGGAATGGGATGAAAAAATTTCTCAGCACTGGACAAAAAATATCCCGATGAAGCGAAAAAATCTCGAAAACGGATGATCCGGATGAAAGAGTAACAGAGCTTTTTTTGCCGGCAGACAACAGAAAAATGCAGGAAAAGAAGCAGAAAGAAACCAAAAAATCTATCAAGCCTATCCCCAAAAGGCATGAAGAACATACGGCTGATAGGAATAAATTCTGTCATTAACGGACAGTCGGATTAAAAAAAACGGATTTTTCCTCCGAAAAAGTCAAGAGAAAAAAGCAAAAGAATCCGGGATCTGAATAAGAAAATACGGGAAAGTCAGAAAAGGCATGCTGAAATTATCTCCGTTTTTTGTACAAAAAATATTCTGTTTTGTACAAATTTCTAAAAGTTTTGTACAAAAACATGAAACAGCAACGGGAAAAACCAAAGGAAATACGAAAGAAAATTTCTCGATGCACACGTAAATATAATAAGGATCGGAACAGGAAACGGACAAAATTCTATGTAGAAAAGAAAGATGTAGGCATAAACGAAATGAAGATACGAAGAAAAACTACCGAACATGCTCACAGAACAGATAGGCGAACAAACAGGTCTTTTAAATCCACCACCCCCACTATGCAAAAAATGTATAGATGATAAAGTCGAAACAAATCAGGATGCAGTAACGAATTCCAAACTATCCCAGCAGATACATTCTGAAAAAGCGACGAAAAGTGTGCATCCTAAAAATTCCTTCCTGAACTTCAAATCCTTCTCCAACAAGAAAAGCAAAAGCTCCTCTCTACCGGAATCAATCAGAAAATCCGAGCAAAGAAGCAAAAACAGGCACACTTCAACAGGACCGTGAAGGGCTGGTTCCACCATTTCAGGTACCTTTTAAAGAAAAAAACACCTGTTTTTGCCCTTCACACCCTTCACCGATCATACCATCACTGCTCTTATCCGAGATAACAGCTCCTCTGACGACCATTAATATTTTCCTATCGACATGATAAATTCCAGATATTCATTTGTCATGATAGACACCAAACACCATTCATGTGAAGGGCGTGAAGGGCAAAAACGGCTAATTTATTTACTAAAGTGTCTAAAAATCATACACCATGTGTCAAATTATTAGACACCTCCAGCTAAGTATTATTTTATATACAATCTGATTATCAACACATTGCAACAATGGCACGCACTTTGCTATATTATAACCGAACAAAACATTAATAAACAGATGAAAGGACTCAAAACATATTTTACTTTTCTCAATAAGAACAAGATGTTCACACTTGTGAATATGGGAGGACTAAGCTTTTCACTAATGTTCGTGTTGTTAATAGCCAACATGGTAAGCCGACAACTGAGTATCGACAAAGAGCAGCCCGATGCTTCTCGTATTTATGCATTTGGCAATGAACAATACATCGGCTCACATTATCTGGTAGGAGAAATACTAAGCACCCAATATCCGGAAATAGAAGACTGGTGTGCCGTTAGCAATTTGGCATATACCGGAACCTACGTCTTACAAGAAACCAGAAAAGTAGAATTAAAGATTTTGGCATCCCGCAACAATTTCTTTCAGTTCTTTTATTTCAAATTACTATCAGGACGTCCCGACCAGGTTTTAACAGACAAAAACAGCATTGTTCTAACCGAAAACGGGGCGAGAAAACTTTTTGGCAATGAACCAGCCACCGGAAAGGCTCTCCGACTATCCGCCAACAGCCAAGAAACATATACCGTAACAGGTATTATGAAAAACATCGGCAACTCACTATTCCCCAGTGATATAGAAGCCATCATCCCATACGATTTCATCGACTATATCGACAAAAGCAGCAGTATGCATGAACGCAACATGAACAATGCCGGAGGTGCAACTGTCTTTGCCCGCTTCCACGAAGGGACTAATCCCAATGATAAAGCTACACAAATGCTCGATTATTTGAAGAAGTATTACTGGATATATGCGCTTGGCTATATGAAGGAAGTAAAATGGATATCCATGCACGATTTTCATTTCAGTGAAATTCCCTCGAATGGTACCTTCCTGCAATACAGTTTTACAAAAGTAGTAATCTTCATCTGCGTAGGAATACTCATTCTGCTGATGGCAGTCTTCAATTATATCAGCATGAGCGTAGCCCAAACCAGTTATCGTGCCAAAGAAATGGCTACCCGAAGACTGCTGGGTTCTTCACGCCCCGATATCTTCTGGCGTATGATTGCAGAATCTTTCCTGCTCACATTAGGCGCTTTTCTCCTCGCCTTTCTACTGGCAAGAGCTGTTGAGCCATTTGCTTCGGACTTGTTACAAGTGAAACTTGACCTGACTGGTGATTTAAATATTCTTACTCTGAGCATTTATCTGGCCGGTATCCTACTGCTCTCTCTCCTTGCAGGCTTTGTTCCGGCAACCCTGCTCTCACGATATAATCCGCTGGATATAGTAAAAGGTAATTTCCGACGCAAGACAAAAGTCGTTTATTTACGCGGATTATACATCATACAAAGCAGCCTTACCCTTGCCATGCTGACTTGTGCAATCTATTTAAGTATCCAACTATATAATATCTTACATGAGCCGCTGGGATACAGTTACGGCAATATCCTCAACTATCCGGCACTGGTCAATAAACAGAAGTTGCAGACATTCCGCGACAAAGCGCGCACACTGCCATTTGTAAACGAGGTATGTTTCACCCAAGGAACGCCCGCCGACCTTCAGGGAGAAAACAATGCCGTACAGATATATAACGGAAAAGGAGAAATACAAAACATACGATGGAGAAGTCTGACAGCCGATTCAACATTCATCCATCTGTTTCATCTGAACCTCATAAACAACCATCTCCCGGTTACGAAAGAAACAACCTATTTCTTTTCCGACAGTGTATTCAATGCTTTGGGGCTCAGCCATGACGCAGATTATCTAAGAAGCAGTCCCCAAACGGGAAGCATGCATTATCCTATAGCAGGAACATTCAAGGATATCAAGTCCGGTTCCATACTGGATACCCAATACCCAACCATGCTATCCATCATGCATCCGGACAGTATCTATCCGTGGAATATTCTGATAGAAGTAGCTGGCAACGAGCTAACCTACTATAAAAAAGAGCTCGACAAGCTATATTCGGAAACAATAGAGGGAATCCCATTCGAATCGGAATGGTATCACAATCAGGTAAAAGCAATATACAAAGACCTGACCAATTTACAGCATACGATAGGAATCTTTACCGGTGCCGCCCTGCTGATTTCTTTGCTCGGGCTAACCGCCATGAGTCTATATTTCATAGCACAACGCAAACGCGATATGGCTATCCGTAAAGTATTTGGATCGAGCAGCAGACAAGAAATGAAGCGACTGATACAATTCGCATTCAGTTCTTTGGTTATCAGTATTATAATTGCACTTCCGCTGGCCTACATCGGCATTATGCAAATCAACCGGATAACCCATTATCAAAGTACCATGCCTTGGTTGAGCGGAATCATCGCCTTTATTACCGTAACTGCCATATCGCTCGGTTCTGTTTATCTGATCAGTCGGAGTGCGACCCGCGAGAACCCTATAAAAAACTTAAAGACAGAATAAACATTACAACATTATGAAAACAATACTACGTAATCTTTTCTATACACTCAAGCGCTTTCGGACAGCTTCCGTACTCAACTTATTAGGACTGTCGACTGCCTTTGCGGCTTTCATACTGATTATGATGAAAGCAAGTTACGAATATAGCTTCGATACGTGTTATCCCAACCCCGACCGCCTGGTCGGACTAAATTTGGGAGAAGAGAAAGATAACTCCATCATGGCTCTTCCACGAGGACCGATTGATTTCCTCATCGAGCAGATACCTGGCATTGAATATGGAACCATCTATGCTCCCTGCTGGCAGAAACAGGCATTCTGTACCAATCCTGAAAGTCCGCAATATTTCTATGAAACCCCGTGGGCCGTATACCCCGATTTCGCAAAAGTTGTCGGATTGCAGTTTGTAGAAGGCAGTGACAAGGACATGAATAAACCTGAAAGTATCATTATTTCGGAAAGCTATGCCCGCAAACTTTTCCCTAAAGGCAACGCCCTGGGTTCCTATCTCTATACGGAAGGCGACAATGGGCTGGTAAAGGGAATAGATAAGTTCAAGATATGTGGCATCTTTAAAGACCTCCCTGAGAATTGCCAGTTTAAAAATGATATGTTCATCCGGATGAGTGATTACCAAAAAGATGACTGGGCAAGCCAGAACTATTTTGCCTTTTTCCGGCTGAAACCGGGAGTTAGTGCAGCCGATATCAACCAGCAAATAGAAGCCAGCGGTGCCAACAAGCGACTGAATATTGTAGACAAAGGGAATCAACGACTCTACGTATTCCCCATCAAGAAACTTTATTACGATATGTCGGCATCCTATTACCTCAAGACAGGGGACCGTAGTACAATGGTATTGATTGTAAGCATCGGATTACTGATTATCATTATCGCCTGCATCAACCTGATCAACTTCAGTACAGCCTTAGCTCCGGTTCGCATACGCAGTATCAATACACAAAAAGTATTGGGCAGCAGCAACTGGGAACTACGCCGTGCCTTATTAACAGAATCTGTCGGTACCGTCGTGATAAGCTGGCTTATATCACTGGGCATTGCAATGTTGTCCTAAACGTTTTTCGATAAAAACAAAAAAAGGAAGTAAAGCTAAGGTAGAATGAACTACCTTAGCAAAGAGAACCACCTCTTTTACTTCCT
>NZ_DBMACV010000119.1:0-4581 GCF_057861905.1 Phocaeicola sp.
GCAAAGAAGAAAAAACGCAATAGAATAAATAAGGAACGTGTGGATATAAATGCTGCCGGTACAACAAATGCTGGAGGAGCATCTAATAATAACCAACGTAACGATAACGCTAACAGACCGAATAGGAACAATAACTCCAAACCTAATGGCAATAACAATCAGGGTGGAGGCAAATTTAATAAAGACCGTTTCAAGAAACCTGTTGTAAAAGCGGAAGTTAGTGATGAAGATGTGGCAAAGCAGGTTAAGGAAACATTGGCACGTCTGACTAACAAGACTAAGAACAAGGCTGCCAAGTATCGTAAGGAGAAACGTGAAAATGTTCAGAACCGCCTGATGGAACAGGAGGAGATGGAACAGGAAGATAGCAAAATATTGAAACTGACCGAGTTCGTTACTGCGAACGAATTGGCAAGTATGATGGATATTCCTGTTACTCAGGTTATCGCTACTTGTATGAGTATCGGTATCATGGTCTCTATCAATCAGCGTCTGGATGCCGAGACAATCAACCTGGTAGCGGAAGAATTCGGATACAAGACAGAATATGTAAGTGCTGAGGTAGCACAGGCTATTACAGAAGAGGAAGATAACGAAGAAGATTTGCAGCCGCGTGCTCCGATTGTGACAGTAATGGGACATGTTGACCATGGTAAGACTTCATTACTGGACTATATTCGTAAAGCAAATGTAATTGCCGGTGAGGCAGGTGGTATCACCCAGCATATCGGTGCTTACAATGTGAAATTGGAAGACGGACGTCATATTACATTCTTGGATACTCCGGGTCACGAGGCATTTACCGCCATGCGTGCCCGTGGTGCGAAAGTGACGGATATTGCTATTATTATTGTAGCTGCCGATGATAATGTGATGCCGCAGACCAAAGAGGCGATTAATCATGCTATGGCTGCCGGTGTGCCTATCGTATTTGCTATTAATAAGGTGGATAAGCCGCACGCCAATCCGGATAAGATTAAGGAAGAACTGGCTGCCATGAACTTCCTGGTGGAAGAGTGGGGTGGTAAGTATCAGTCGCAAGATATTTCGGCAAAGAAAGGTACAGGTGTACACGATTTGTTGGAAAAAGTATTGCTGGAAGCTGAAATGTTGGATTTGAAGGCTAATCCCGACCGCAAGGCAACCGGTTCTATCATTGAATCGTCGTTGGACAAGGGACGCGGTTATGTGGCTACTATGTTGGTGGCAAACGGTACGCTGAAAATGGGCGATATAGTCTTGGCTGGTACTAGTTATGGTAAGGTGAAAGCCATGTTTAATGAACGTAACCAGCGCATCAAGGAGGCCGGTCCTTCCGAACCGGTATTGATTCTGGGACTGAACGGTGCTCCTGCGGCAGGTGATACTTTCCATGTGATTGATACGGAACAAGAGGCTCGTGACATTGCCAACAAGCGTGAACAGTTGCAGCGTGAGCAGGGCTTGCGTACTCAGAAACTGCTGACATTGGATGAAGTGGGCCGTCGTTTGGCTTTGGGTGATTTCCATGAGCTGAATGTGATTGTTAAAGGTGACGTGGACGGTTCTGTCGAAGCGTTGAGCGACTCATTGATAAAACTGTCTACAGAACAGGTACAGGTTAATGTGATCCACAAAGGTGTCGGTCAGATTTCCGAGTCGGATGTGACTTTGGCTGCTGCATCAGATGCGATTATTGTAGGTTTCCAGGTTCGTCCTTCAAGTTCTGCCGGCAAACTGGCTGAGCAGGAGGGTGTGGATATCCGCAAATATTCTGTTATCTATGATGCGATTGAAGAAGTGAAGGCTGCTATGGAAGGTATGCTGGCACCTACTTTGAAGGAACAGATTACTGCAACCATCGAAGTGCGTGAAGTCTTCAATATTACCAAGGTCGGTTTGGTTGCCGGTGCTATGGTGAAGACAGGTAAGGTGAAACGTTCTGATAAGGCACGCTTGATTCGTGATGGTATTGTAGTCTTTACCGGTGCTATCAATGCTTTGAAGCGTTTCAAGGATGATGTGAAAGAAGTAGGTACTAACTTTGAATGTGGTATCAGTCTGACAAACTGTAACGATATCAAGGTCGGTGATATTATTGAAGCTTACGAAGAAGTAGAGGTTAAACAGACTTTGTAATACACTGAAGTCTGAGAATATAGATGGTAATGTCATCCTGAGCATAGCGAAGGATCTGGCACCTCGCCCAGCGCGTGGGCTGGCAGATTCTTCGCTTTGTTCAGAATGGCATTACTGCTTTTTGTAATAACGATAAAGATGGCGACAATAGATATTATTATATTGGCTATGATTGGTGTGGGTGTCATTATGGGATTAATAAAAGGATTTGTGAAGCAGATGGCGTCTATTGTAGGGTTGATAGCCGGATTGCTGATGGCTCGTGCCTTGTTTGGCATTGTTGCCGAAAGGTTGGCGCCGGTTCTAGGTACTTCAACGACTGTAGCACAGGTCTTGGCTTTTATATTGATCTGGATAGCTGTACCTTTAGGTTTTGCGTTCGTCGCCTCTTTGTTGACAAAAGCATTGGATGCTGTGCACCTGGGATGGCTGAACCGTTGGTTAGGCAGCGGATTGGGAGCATTGAAGTATATGATACTGATAGGGTTAGCTATTCATGTGATAGAATATATAGATCCGAACAATGAGATGATCAGTGCAACAAAAAAGAAGGAATCAGTGTTATATTATTCTATGAGGGACTTGTCCGGTATCTTTTTTCCGGTATTTAAGAATGTAACAGAACAATTAATAGAAATATAAGATAGATATGCAAGAAGAACCCAATAAATATGTGAAAGAACTGACGCAGGAGAAGTACAAATATGGCTTCACCACAGAAGTTCACACAGATATTATAGAAAGGGGATTGAATGAGGATGTTATCCGCTTGATTTCTGCAAAGAAGAACGAGCCGGAGTGGTTGCTGGAGTTTCGCCTGAAAGCATACCGCTACTGGTTGACCATGGAGATGCCTGCATGGGCACACCTCACTATCCCTGAAATAGATTATCAGGCTATATCCTATTATGCGGACCCTACAAAGAAAAAAGAAGGACCGAAAAGTATGGATGAGGTAGATCCTGAGTTGATTAAAACTTTCAATAAATTAGGTATTCCTTTGGAGGAGCAAATGGCGTTGAGCGGTATGGCAGTAGATGCTGTCATGGACTCTGTATCCGTCAAGACTACATTTAAAGAAACCTTGTTGGAAAAAGGGATTATTTTTTGTTCGTTCAGTGAAGCGGTGCGTGAGCATCCCGATTTGGTGAAGAAATATCTGGGTTCGGTGGTCGGGCCGCGGGATAATTTCTTTGCAGCCTTGAACTCGGCAGTATTCAGTGACGGATCGTTTGTATATATTCCGAAAGGAGTGCGTTGTCCTATGGAACTCTCCACTTATTTCCGTATCAATGCAGCCAATACCGGTCAGTTTGAGCGTACACTGATTGTTGCGGATGATGATAGTTATGTTTCTTATCTGGAAGGATGTACGGCCCCTATGCGGGATGAGAACCAATTACATGCGGCCATAGTGGAGATTGTGGTGCACGACCGTGCGGAAGTGAAATATTCTACCGTACAGAACTGGTATCCGGGAGATGCCGAAGGCAAAGGAGGAGTATATAACTTTGTGACAAAACGCGGTCATTGCAAAGGAGTGGATAGCAAATTGAGCTGGACACAGGTGGAAACCGGATCGGCCATTACTTGGAAATATCCCAGTTGTATCCTGAGTGGAGATAATTCTACTGCTGAATTCTATTCGGTGGCAGTAACGAATAACTATCAGCAGGCTGATACGGGGACTAAAATGATTCATTTAGGCAGAAATACCCGTAGTACCATTGTTAGTAAAGGAATCAGTGCCGGAAAGAGCCAGAACTCTTATCGTGGTCTGGTACGTGTGGCTCAGAAAGCAGACAATGCCCGTAATTACAGTCAGTGTGACTCTTTGTTGCTGGGGAGCCAGTGTGGTGCTCATACATTCCCATATATGGATATTCATAACGAGACAGCTGTGGTGGAACATGAGGCGACAACCAGCAAGATCAGCGAAGACCAGTTGTTTTATTGCAATCAGCGCGGTATTCCTACGGAAGACGCTATTGGGTTGATTGTCAATGGATATGCAAAAGAAGTACTGAATAAACTTCCAATGGAGTTTGCGGTGGAGGCACAGAAACTGCTGGCTATTTCTCTAGAGGGAAGTGTAGGATAAATGAAGAACTAAGAATTTAATAGAATTATGTTAGAGATAAAAGACTTACATGCCAGTGTCAATGGCAAAGAAATATTGAAAGGTATTAATCTAAGCATAAAGAAAGGTGAAGTTCATGCTATTATGGGACCCAACGGTTCCGGAAAGAGTACCCTTTCGTCTGTGTTGGTAGGCAATCCGGCTTTTGAGGTAACGAAAGGTTCGGTGACTTTTGAAGGAAAAGATTTGTTGGCTTTGAGTCCTGAGGATCGCAGTCATGAAGGTCTGTTTTTGTCTTTCCAATATCCGGTGGAGATTCCCGGAGTCAGTATGGTGAACTTTATGCGTGCGGCGGTAAACGAGCAGCGTAAATATAAAGGCCT
>NZ_DBMACV010000120.1:0-4470 GCF_057861905.1 Phocaeicola sp.
GAGATTATCTTCTGAATATCGCTGCCTGAAAAAGTTAACTACACTCTTATCGTTGATAAAGAAAAGAGGGTGAATCGCGTATTACGACACACCCTCTTTTTCCATCTTATATTAAGCAATTATCCTTTCTTTTGATTTTTCAGTTTCAGTTGAAGCAGAATCCCTACCAGCGTAATAGCAATCATGAACCACCAAAAGCGGATATATCCAGTATAATCCATAGAATAAGCTACCATAAGCCCTGCGATGTCAACCATCAAATCAATCAGCTCACTCCGCAGATTGCCCATTATACATAAGAAATACTTTTCCTGTCTGCACAGTTGTTTTATACCATAAATCACATGCATTATAAACAGCCCAATGATTAAGACAGAAACCGTATAAAAGAGCCAGTCCTTAGACTCCGTAACAGGCAATATCGCGACAAATAATAATATAAGCCTTGATGTATCAGAACCTAAACGTAAATTTTTAAAAGCCATACTTACTCTATTTTTTAGTTTACCATGTAATCCAGTCACATTATCTGCCGAGCAGATAAAATCTTACCGCATTACAGAAATGCTTGAACGAACGTTCCAGTTTCCTGCCAAACTTATGGTCACGCCAGCTTCCGTACACCCGATGTTCCCCAAAAGCATCCGGACTATGCTTGAAGCGGCTTCTTGGCGACAACCAATGAGTAGGATATATATGTATACCATCCAAATGCTGTTCCTCCTCCTTGCAGACATATCCCCTGCCTTCGGCAACACTTCGCATGATATACGGAGAAACCGTCTGGTCCAGCGAACCGTCAGGACGGATAAAGTCCCGTTCCTGATAATACTCAAAGACCTCCTTACAGAAATCGTTTCCCTTTGAACCGATAAAGAACGCGGCCTGAATACCATAATCAGTTTCTCCTTCTTCCCACCGCTCATTAAACGTAGCACATCCGGTTTCAGGAATAAACTGGTCGAAACGCTTACGCAGATAAATATCACTGTCCATATACACGCCACCTTCTTTATATACAGCATAAAAACGGACTACATCTGCCGCAAATGCCCATTTCCTGACCGACAGCGCCTGGTCTATATATTTACAACCGATAGCCTTTGCATCCTCGTACGTCCAGACATGTACCTTATAATCAGGAAGAACACGCTTCCAGCTTGCCAGGCAAATCTTGATTTCCAGCGGATAAGGATCCTTACTGAACCAGCATAAATGAATAATTTTCGGGGGCATGATATCTACGAATTTTGAGTGTTCCACGACATTTTCAACCATTCTTCTTTTGTCCGTTTCCATCGGTTATGACTCCACAGCCAATACGCAGGAGCTTCCTTTATCTGTTGCTCCAGATGTTCCGAGTACATATCCGTCAGCCGATACTCAGGCAATTCGGCAGGATGCAAGGTCAGCAGTTCGAAAGAAGCATGATAGTATCCGCGCTTTACCCGTGTTACTTTCAGATAGTAAACGGCAGCATCCAGCCGGCGCCCTATGCGTTCCGTTCCTTGAAAGAAAGCAGTATCCCGGTTCAAAAACTTTGTCCAGTGGCTCATCCCTTCCCATCCAGGCGCCTGGTCGGAAATAAAGCCTATCATCACTTTCTTTTCTCCTCTGCTGAGTGTAACCAGCCGGCGTAACGTCTCCTTCATCGGAATAGACTCACCGCCGAACTGTCCGCGAAGCCGGAGAAACAATTTATCGAAAGCCTTGTTATATAAAGGATGATAAATCTGTCCGCAATGAATTTCAGGAAACCAGTATTGCAGAGAAGCTACATACTCCCAATTGCAATAATGTCCCAGACATACGAAGCAACATTTTTTCCCAGCCTTGTCCAACTCCGCGCGTACCTCATCCAGTCCGCTGAAAGTCATGCGCTTCATCATCTGCTTTTTCGACATCGAAAACAACTTGATGGTTTCTACTACATAATCGCAGAAAAAATGATAAAACTCTTTTTCTATTTTCAGAATCTCTTCTTCGGTCTTTTCTGGAAATGAGCCGGCTATATTTCGGTGTACGATACCCCGACGGTATTTCAGTCCGTAAAACAACGGTACAAACAACACGTCAGAAATAAAATAAAGCACCCTCAACGGCAGCAAAGAGAGCAGATACCAGAAGAAAAAAACCAAATAGTATATAAATTTCATTAAGTTGCCATGTTTCAGTTAAAGTGCAAATTTATAAAATAATATGCAAAAGCACCTGCTTTATATAAAATAAAACAATAAATTACACTATCTTTGTGCACTATATTATAACAGAAATTTTTCCTGCATGAAAGAATTTTTCCAAATGATGCGGCGGTTCATTTCGCCCTACAAAAAGTATGTTGTCGGAGCAATAGGTCTTAATCTGCTGTCGGCAATATTCAATGTCTTCTCTTTTTCACTTCTTATACCGATTCTGAACATCCTGTTCAAGACTGGAGAGTCAGAAAAAGTATATCATTTTATGGAATGGGGAAGCGGAGAGCTGAAAGACGTTGCCGTAAATAATTTCTATTATTACGTATCCGAACTGATAGAAACATTCGGTCCTGCCACTACTTTACTTTGGCTGGGACTTTTCCTTGCAGGAATGACCCTGCTGAAAACCGCATGCTATTTTGGTTCTACAGCCATCATGATTCCGCTTCGTACCGGTGTAGTACGCGATATCCGCATCATGGTTTATTCAAAGGTAATGTACCTCCCGCTCAGCTTCCTATCTGACGAACGAAAAGGTGACATCATCGCCCGTATGAGTGGCGACGTTGGCGAAATAGAAAACTCCATCACCAGCTCACTCGATATGTTGCTGAAAAATCCGATTCTTATCATTTCATATTTTGCAACCCTGATAGTAACCAGTTGGCAGCTCACTCTGTTTACCATCATCGTACTGCCGGGTATGGGATGGATCATGGGTCGTGTAGGACGTCAACTGAAACGCCAGTCACTCGAAGCCCAGAACAAATGGAGTGAAACCATGTCACAGCTGGAAGAAACATTGGGCGGAATGCGTATTATCAAGGCATTTATTGCTGAAGAAAAGATGATAAACCGTTTCGTGAAATGTAGTAACGAATTCCGCGACGCGACCAATCGTGTAGCCATGCGCCAGAGCCTTGCCCACCCGATGAGTGAATTTTTGGGAACTGTACTCATCGTACTTGTACTATGGTTCGGCGGTTCGCTTATCTTGAGCGCGAACTCTACCATTAATGCTTCTACCTTTATTTTCTATATGGTGATACTTTACAGCATCATCAACCCGTTGAAAGATTTCTCCAAGGCAAGTTACAATATCCCGAAGGGACTCGCTTCAATGGAACGTGTAGACAAGATTCTGAAAGCTCCAAACAACATTGTAGAACGTACCGATGCCGAACATATCAGCGAAATGAAAGAAGGACTGGAGTTCCGCAATATATCGTTCAGCTACGGCACACACGAAGTACTCCACGACGTCAGCCTGAAAGTACGCAAAGGACAGACTATTGCACTGGTAGGACAGAGTGGTTCAGGAAAGTCAACACTAGTCGATTTAGTTCCCCGCTTTCACGATGTGCAGGCTGGTGAAATTCTGATAGACGGAAAAAATATTAAAGATCTGGTAGTAAAAGACCTCCGCGGACTGATAGGTAATGTAAATCAGGAAGCCATCCTGTTCAACGACAGTTTCTTCAACAACATTGCTTTCGGTGTAGACAATGCCACCATGGAACAAGTCGTTGCCGCTGCCAAGATAGCCAATGCCCACGATTTCATTATGGAAAGTGAAAAAGGCTACGACACCAACATCGGCGACCGCGGCTGCCGTCTTTCAGGAGGACAGCGTCAACGTATCTCGATAGCCCGTGCCATCTTGAAAAACCCAGCCATCTTGATTTTGGACGAAGCTACTTCTGCCCTTGATACAGAAAGTGAACGCCTGGTACAAGAAGCTTTGGAACGTTTGATGAAGACCCGCACTACTATTGCTATCGCACATCGCTTGTCGACTATCAAGAATGCCGACTGCATTTATGTACTCTATGAAGGCCGTATCGTAGAAAGCGGCAGACACGAAGAACTGCTTCAGAAAAACGGTTACTATAAACGTTTGAACGATATGCAGGCTCTGTAGATTCTTACCATACCAAACACATAATATGCCAAAAGGTCTTGTATAAAAAAGAAAAGTACAAGACCTTTTATTTTTCTCTCTGTAGAATAGTTCCATAGATCTGTACAAAAGGGAAAAAGATGAAAATATTAAAAAAAGACATGTCAAAATTGAAAAGAATATATCTGCTAATATTGGAGACATCAGTTTTTCACTTCTGGCATTCTATAACTGTTTCGCGAAACAAAACAAGGAAGTATTTCTCTCTTCCATATGTATCTATTCAATATAGCCATTTACAAAAAAAAAAAAAATTCTATGCAGTAAATAAAAAACTTAAACATTATCTTTTTAAATAAAATATAATAAAAAATT
>NZ_DBMACV010000121.1:0-4404 GCF_057861905.1 Phocaeicola sp.
CTTATTGTTTCTTTGAAAACAAACCGGATGCATTGCAAGGATACTATATTGAGGACTCAAAACAACTGGCCTTATTCTAAACTTATCCCGAACTCAGGTAGGAGATGAAGCGTCTTGACGCTACGAGGCAGTATCGGGAGCATCAACTGGAAAAAGCCAACCAAAAGATGCACGAGACTGAAATAATCACCAACACCCTAAATGAAATGGCCATTCAAAAGGAACGGCAGAATGAAGAGCTTGACAGAGCTATCAGCGAGAAACGTTCTAAACTGAATAAGGAGAAAGGCAGTGAACTACTCAATGCCGCTGTCGGCTGGGCTACAGGCAGGTCAAAGGCTCTAAAAGGCGAAATAGAGGATTTGCGTCATGAGATTTCCACACATGAGGAAACCATCGGCCAGTTACAAGGCACAATCCGGACCATGCAGAACAGCCACCACCGTGAATTGATGAAGTTGAAATCTGAACATCAGTCTGAATTAAGCCGCAGGGATGCCGTGCATTCAGAGGAAACTATGAAACTTAAAAACCGGATTACATGGCAGAATCTGATTATTGAGAGTCTCGGCTTCCTTTTGCTCAAGACAAGCGAGATTTTTCGCAAGGCGGTACACGGTATCATCCGTTTGGCAAGGGATTATTACAAGCCACGTTTTGATACGGAGCAGGTAGCGGACATCAAGGGTGCACTTAACCTGTTCGGTGAAGACAAACAGTCACACAGAACCGCCGGTGATTTTCTGTATTTCACGGCAAAGCGGAAAGGTGATTTTGACAGCCGGCAGCAAATCAAAGCCAGACGGGAGGTTACTAATGTGGTGGAGGGAAATTATGACCAGCAACAAAAATTGGGACGCCCAATGAGAAGAGAACCTTGGCTATAATCCCCTTATCGGTAAAAAAGAGAACCATATTGCTCTTAAACGAGTATATGGTTCTCTAATAAGGACTGACTTTAGTACATAAGATACAAATTAGGGTACATTAGCTCACATCCAGTTCCATTCTGCCTTGTTCCCGTTTGTTTTTGTTTGGCTGTCATCATAAACAGAGGTAATTGTTTCCACTTCTGTACCATGTTTTCTGTATTTTATATTAACGCATTTTACTGATAGACTTCTATCAGACCAATTTCATCTTCAACCGCCAACGTTTTGTCAGATATACGGGTAAAAGCCTCTCAACTAACCCTTCCACAAAATATAATTGGCACGGAAACTCCTTGAAGATGTACATCTTCCTCTTCGTCAATCACTGAATTAACACACGCTGCTAAGCAAACGAGCATACAAATAATGCACTAATTAGAAGCAGCAAAACCTTCTGTACCAATAAACAAATTTAGCTATTCCACGAATATTGGCAGAAGCAACTCTTTGAAATAATATAACTATCGAGAAATGATGTTCTTGCGATATTGTCCAGGAGACATGCCCATTTGCTTTTTGAAGAAAGTTCCAAAAAAAGAAGCATTAGGAAAATTGAATATGTCTGCAATTTCTTGTATATTTTTCTGTGTATTTTTTAAAAGAGAAATACTCTTCCGTATAATGGACTTAGACACCAAATCCTTTACTGTATATCCACATATTGATTTACATATGACAGAAAGGTATTTAGGTGAGAGGCATAATTTATCGGCATAAAACTCCACTCCCCGTTCATGCATATAATACTGTTCAATCAGCGAAATAAGCTTCAAGAACACCTCATTACGATGTCCCACCGCATTCTGATTGTTCACCAACTTACGATTATAGAGCGAACAGAGCCGATGGGTCAGTGCCAGCAGCAACAGTTTCTGCTCATACTGACGGAAAGTATCATTCTGAAGAAGAGTAGCATCAAGCTGCATCATATAACGGAGCAACTCATCCTCTTCGCCAGTCTGCCAAACATAGCAAGGTTCGGGTACTAACTGAGAATAAAGGTACATAGATACGACCTGATTCCCTAAAATATCACGGATAGGTTCAACCTGATACAACAAGAAATGCACCTCTAAATCGGGCGACTCTTCCATGACCTGAAACTCCGCTCCTTCTGGAATAAACAGTGTTTCGCCCGCAGAGGCTCGCATGACACGATGGCTCAAAGCAAAGACAAAAGAGCCTTGCACACACACCACTATCCCCACTCCACTGACCAGATAAGGAGTGTGAAAGAGGGCAGGAAAGGAGGAAATTCCTCCTTCCGAACTGCATATGTCATCTCGCCTGAACAAAGCTTTTTCTAATAATATAATACGTTCTTGAATAGTCTTCATAAGCACTTGTCTGTGCACATAAGGGCACATTCAAGCGGCTAAGATAGTAATTTTCTCTTAGGATAAGGCACAACCAGCACAAATATTGCGCAAGCCAGACATGCATACAGAGTCCAGCCGGCCATTTCTTTCACCGCCACCAGAGTGGCCTGCACCTGAATGCGTCCCTTGGCCGACAGGGCTGCCATGTTCACTGCTTCAGCTTTGCTTTTTCCCTGATAACTCATGCCACGCACAGTGCCCAAGAAGGAAGCGGATGTTTCCGGATTCAGCAAATCAACATCTTGTGCATAACGGGTGACGTAATTCTGCTGGCGTTCCTGCAGGGCATTGGTATAGACTGCAGCTCCCAGGCTGGGGGCTATAACCATACGTATCGTAATCATGGTACAAATCCATGATGACAGAAATTTATAAGGCATACGCTGGGTGGCATAGGTAGGGATGAGCGAATAAAGCATCATCATACCCGTGGAACGGATAATAACCGGATATTTCATCCGTTCATACAATCCGTCGGTCTGCACCTCAAAATACATGAACAAAGCCGCCATTCCCAGCATAATGAATCCTCCGGCAAAAATGTACTTGAAATGCACCTTCTTCATGCTAAGGAAAATCGTAATCATGCCCCCGATGAAATAACCAAGCATGGTCCAGTTGCCCAAAGAAGCATTCTGCCAGTTATCCAGTTTCATGCCAATGCCAGCAAACACATTGACAAACATGGCGCTGGAATTGAAAAACATCAGCAAAAAATAGAATAATACTCCCATACGAATGGTGCGCAACTTCAGCACGCCCACCAGATAATACGGACTGCGATGCGTGGATTCCATATAAAAAAATAAAGCACCCGTAAGAACTGCAGTAATCGCAGCCATGCGGATAGTAGGATCATCCCACCAGTCCAGCACCTTTCCATACACCATGACATATGTAAAACACACCAGCGGAATGCAGAACAAGGTAGCATTGCCAAACTGACGGAAATTAATGGGGAAACGCTTATTTTGGAAGCGATGGTATGGCATGGTTACGAAAATAACCAGGATACACACCAACAGCATCCCCATCATATAGTAATACACATACTGCCATTCATATTCATAAGCCAGCCAAGCAGTCAGCGATGTTCCCAGCTGTCCTAATATCATAAAGAACAAATAAATGCCAGGCTGCGCTATGCTTCGTTCAATATCAAGCTTATCCCACCCCTCACCGTCTACCGGCTCCAGTCCCGGCTTAATTTTCAAATAGGCCTCAATGCGTCCTGCATAAAGGATTAAGGTGAATAGGTTGACCATCATCAGTACCATGCGAAGGAAACCCATCAACACACTACAGAGAGCCAACAAAAAGATACTGTCGGTTTCAGCACAAATATAGCTGAGCACATACATCATGGAAAAACCGGCCAGACACATCATTTTTTCTCTTCGAATCACCACCAGCCGGTATAAAAATGGACAAAAAGCAGCCATCCCGATGGAGGTGGCAAAATTGGTAAAAGTGATATGTTCTGAGATGATACCCAACCCGCCCATCATCTCAGTACTGTTCACAGAATACACACCACCCACAGTAAGAATGGGGATGAACATCAACACCAATATCAGAATGCCCAACCACTTGGGTACCCAGTTGTAGAACGGATAATTTCTTGGATAAGAGGGCATAACATCAGAGTTTAGCTTTTACAACCACCATCATACCTGCAGCCAGGCGATCATTGTCTTCTTTAGAAAGATTGATAAAATCAATGCGAACCGGAATACGCTGTTGAATTTTTACAAAATTACCGGCAGAATTATCAGTAGGAACTAAAGAATACTTGGCTCCGGTAGCACCAGAAATAGCAGTAATCTTACCCGTAAACTCTTTATCACTTACAGCATCCACCTTTATCCTTACTTTCTGACCGATAGCCAGATTTTCCACTTGAGTCTCTTTATAATTGGCAATCACCCACTTTTGAGTATTCGGCAAGATATATGTAATGGTCTGCCCGGCAGTAATGTATTGACCTTCCTTTAAAGCCCGACGTCCCAGCTTACCGTCACACGGAGCCACGACTACAGTATAAGACAGATTCAATTTGGCCATCTCCAACGCCGCTGTGGCACGCTGAATAC
>NZ_DBMACV010000122.1:0-4225 GCF_057861905.1 Phocaeicola sp.
GACGGCGACATCCCGCTGGAGGATATCGGCTCCACCCTCATGCTGGAATACGAGGCATGGCTGAAGGACAAGGGGATATGTCCGAACAGCACCTCCTATTACATGCGGAACCTGCGTGCCGTCTACAACCGTGCGGTGGACAGGGAACTGACGGTACAGCGCAGCCCTTTCAAGCATGTCTACACCGGAATAGACAAGACCGTAAAACGTGCTGTTCCATTGAAAGCGGTCCGCATGATACGTGACCTGGACCTGCGTCTTTCCCCGGGCATGGAATACGCCAGGGACATGTTCATGCTGAGCTTTTATACCCGGGGCATGTCGTTCGTCGACATCGCCTACCTGAAAAAGGCTGATCTGAAGAGCGGCGTGCTGACCTACCGCAGGCGGAAGACCGGCCGGCGTCTGTCCATTAAATGGGAGAAGCCCATGCAGGAGATCCTGGACAGGTATGGCCACAATGACAGCCCCTACCTTTTTCCGGTCATCAGGGATACGGCCAAGGATGCCGTGCGGCAGTACAGGAGCGCAGCGCATTTCATCAACGGAAAACTCAAGGAACTCGGGAAACGGCTCGGGCTCGGTATGCCGCTCACCATGTATGTAGCGCGCCATGCCTGGGCGAGTATTGCCAGAAGCAAGAATGTGCCGCTGGCAACCATCAGCGAGGCAATGGGACATGATTCGGAAAACACGACCAGAATCTACCTCGCCTCGCTGGACACTTCACAGGTGGACAAGGCAAACGACATCATACTCAAATCCTTATAACGGGAACGGATGCGGCACGCAGAATATCGGACAAAAGGCTGTGCCGTTCCTGCTTCTCTTTTTAAGAGAAATATTACACATTGCAAAGATAGGTAAAATATAGGAAAATATCCACTTGTATGATAAAAAACAGTTTTCTTCGAAAGAAAATGTTTCAAATTCCGGTTTAATTGTCAAACAAATCCTCGTCAGGTTTCATATATAGCATCTGATTATCAGAACTATCCCTTTCCGGTATTTCTCTTAAAAAGAAAAGTACCAGAAAAGATCCATGAACTGTCAATATAGCGGCAGGATACCGTTGGAGATATTCTTATTGACAATTTAAAACCGGATGTTTTTAAAAAAGGATTTTTGAAGGCGTTTTGTAATACAATAAAAATTGTTGAGCATATGGCTCGTTTTCTTGGCAAGAGAAATATTACAATGCGCAAAATTACGTAAAATATTGAAAAAACAATAGAAAACGGGTGATAAAATTAACCAAAACATTCATACAGAGTGTATTTGCTTAACATATGTTGGATAAGTACCATAATGCCGTTCCGTATTTCTATCTGTTCGTCAACCAGTTACGTGAAATATGATCCCCGGATATTTCTCTTGCCAAGAGAAGTAGCGGCAGAAGCCTCGGAAATGAGGTCTGTACACTTTGTCAAAAGTATGGGACTGATAGTGGATATTATGAATAAAGGAAATGTAATCCGTTGTAATACATACCAATATACGAATTGGCATGAACTAGGGGTATATCCTCACCTATAAAATAATCCCGGCAATATGGGTATGAGTTTTTCTACGGTGGAAGAAAAAAAGCAGGTCCGCTGGTTCGTCATGCGCGCCTACAAGAATGAGAAAATGGCGGAGGACAGGCTGAAGGACAAAGAATACGGTCTGGAATATTTCATTCCGAAACATTACGCCGTAAAGACCTATCACGGGATGAAGTCGACAAGGCTGGTGCCGGTCATACCGAGTCTGGTTTTCGTCCACGCCAGCCACTCGCAGATCACCGAATTCAAGAAACGGTACAACTTCCTGCAATTCGCCATGTGGAAAAAAAGCACGGGTATGGAATATATCACCGTGCCAGACGACCAGATGGACAGTTTCATCCAAATAGCTTCCCTGTATGAGAAGGATACGGCCTATTATAAGCCGGATGAAATCGACGTACGGAAAGGTACCCGTGTATGTATCCACGGCGGCAAGCTTGATGGAGTTAAGGGTGTGTTTATGCGGGTAAAAGGGAAACGCAACCGCCGGGTGGTCGTGATGCTTGAGGGGATTATGGGGATATCGGCTGAGGTTCATCCCGATTTGATTGAAGTCATTTCCTGATATGGAAAAGTCTGGAATCCTTATTCACGGTTTTACGCAAATAAAAAACAATATCTGAATATATGTATTTTTGGATTGTAAATTGTTCACTGGCATTTTTGCTTTGTGTTCTCTGTGCGGGTATCGTCATTCCCCAGATTCTGCTGATCGCTTTTCGCAAACAGCTGTTCGACCTTCCCGATGAACGGAAGATACATCATTGTGCGGTGCCACGATTGGGTGGTATCGCGTTCAAACCGGTCGTGTTTTTCACCATAGCTTTGTTACTGGGAATCAATATGGCACTGGGGCATTCGGAAATGTTGTCTGAAATCGGAAACAATGTACGGCCTTTGGCTTTTGCTTTCTGCTCCATCATGGTACTGTATCTGGTCGGCATGGCCGATGACCTAATTGGTATCCGTTATCGTGCCAAGTTTGTCATCCAGATCCTGTGTGGCGTGATGCTTATCGCCGGTGGAATATATATCAATAACCTGCACGGCATCCTAGGTATTCATGCGGTTCCGTTATGGCTGGGGTATCCTTTGACCATTTTAATCGTGGTCTTCATCATCAATGCCATCAACCTGATCGACGGCATTGACGGGTTGGCTTCCGGGCTATGCAGTGTCGTCTGCCTGTTTTACGGTCTGACTTTTTTCATGCTCCACCAGCATGTCTATGCCATGCTGGCGTTCGCCACATTGGGAGTGTTGGTACCGTTCTTCTATTACAATGTTTTCGGGAACGCCGAGCACGGAAGGAAGATCTTCATGGGTGACACAGGTAGTTTGACCGTTGGCATGATGCTCTGTTTCCTCAGTCTCAAACTGACCATGTGCGGTCTAGACGATAATACAGGAAATGTACATCCGATGGTGCTGGCCTTCTCACCCTTGCTGGTTCCATGCTGCGATGTGGTCCGGGTCTACCTGCATCGGGTACGCAACGGGAAGAACCCGTTCCTGCCGGACAAGAACCACATCCACCATAAGCTGCTTGCTCTCGGAATAAAGCAGCGCAATGCCATGATTATCATTGTTTCCGTATCAACAATATTCATACTGCTCAATATTCTTCTGTCCCTTTATCTCAATGTGAACTGGATCGTGCTGGGCGATATCCTGATATGGACTCTTGCCAACATCAGGCTGACGAAATCTATCGGACAACTTCAATCGGAACAGAAAACCAACAAATAAAAATCAATGAAATATGAAAATCAGATACATTTTATTCTTATTGACCGTGGCTTTCCTGCTGGGATCATGTGCCACGCCGAAAGTCGCTTATTTCACGGACCTGAAACGGGGTACCGCAGAACAAGTCTTGAACCCGCTGGAAATCCGGGTGCGTCCCGAAGACAAGATCTCAATACTGGTCAACAGCAAGGACCCCTTGTTGATGAACCTTTTCAACCTTCCGATCATATCCAGACAGATCGGTACGACATCGGGAACATCCAATAGCCAGGGGATATCAGGATATACGATCAACAAGGATGGAGATATCGATTTTCCAGTGTTGGGGCATATCCATGTGGCGGGAATGACACGCGAGGAAATCGCCTCGTATATAAAAGAGGAACTGGTTTCGAAGAATCTCGTGAAAGACCCTGTCGTTACAGTTGAGTTCATGAACCTGACCGTTTCCGTGTTGGGTGAGGTTGCTAGCCCCGGACGCTTCAATATTGATAAGGACAAGCTGACGCTTTTGGATGCTTTAAGCATGGCCGGAGACCTTACCGTCTACGGGAAACGGGAGAATGTGCTGGTACAACGGGAGGAAAACGGTAAACAGACCTTGTATCAGGTTAACCTGAATTCAGGATACGACCTTTATGCCTCTCCCGTGTATTATTTACAGCAGAACGATATAGTTTATGTGGAACCTAACTCAATGAAAGCACGGCAGGCGACTGTCAACGGCAATAACGTCCGTTCTGCTTCTTTCTGGATGTCGTTGGCCTCGCTGCTGACTACCATTACCGTGTTAATTGTGAAATAAATATAAAATCAGATATGGCCATAAATCAAAAGAATATAAAACCGGGACAGCAGGATGATTTCCTGCGGATACAGGATCTGTTGTATCTGTGTCTCGCAAGGTGGAAGTGGTTCGTCTTGTCTTT
>NZ_DBMACV010000123.1:0-4041 GCF_057861905.1 Phocaeicola sp.
CTTTTGTCAATAGGCTTGTCCTTTTTGATTGCCTGGACAAAAGGAACATAAACAATCTCGTTGTTCCGTATGCCTATCATAACATTTCGCTGGCCTTCCATTAAGGCCTGGATTGCGGCTTCACCCAGCCGGCTTGCCAGTATACGGTCATTGGCACTCGGAGCACCACCCCGTTGCAGATGGCCCAGGATAGAAACCCTGACATCATACCCGGGATATTCCTTCTTTACCCGGTCGGCGTAATATATGGCACCTCCATTCTTGTTTTCAGGACTTTCGGTCACAATTACGATGCTGCTGTTTTTCGTCTTTCTGAATCCGCGCCCGATGAATGTTTCCAACTGGTCCACGTCCGTCCTGTCCTCCGGGATGATGGCCGCTTCAGCACCGGAAGCTATTGCGCTGTTTTGTGCCAGGAAGCCCGCATCACGCCCCATCACTTCGACAAAGAAGATACGGTCATGGGAGGTTGCCGTGTCCCTGATTTTATCCACGCATTCCACAATGGTGTTCAATGCCGTATCATATCCTATGGTAAAATCGGTACCATATAGGTCATTGTCAATGGTGCCGGGCAATCCTATGCACGTCACATCATACTCCTCCGCAAAGATACGGGCTCCCGTCAGGGAACCGTCTCCACCGATAATTATCAAAGCATTGATGTTCTCTTTCTGTATGACCTTATAAGCTTTCTTGCGTCCTTCGGGAGTGGTGAAAGTCTCGGAGCGAGCTGTTTTCAGTATGGTGCCTCCCCTCTGGATAATGCTACTTACATCTTCCGTCGTGAGTTCTTTCACTTCACCGGCAATCAGCCCCTCGTAACCTCTATAAATTCCTTTCACTTTAAATCCGTTAAAAATGGCGGCGCGGGTCACGGCACGGATAGCCGCGTTCATTCCTGAAGCATCCCCTCCGGAAGTCAGAATTCCAATATACTTGTTATCCATAATTTGTTTTTTATATTTTAATTAATCAGGCAAAATTAGAAAGCAACTGTTTTAGCCTTTTTCTGCTATAAAAGATACGGCTTTTTATCGTACTCAGTGACACTCCTATCTTTGCGGCTATTTCCCGATATTTGACTCCGGTACAACATAAAAACGACATAATGCGCTTTAGGCAATGTTTTAAGGGCTTCCCTTATCTCTTTTGCATCATGCCCGTTATCCACGAAAATGAAAGAGTCGTCCCTTAACAGGAAATGATATTCAGGTTCTGATAATACATATAAATTCCCTCGTATTTTCTTTGTCCGGCAATTATTGATAAATGCATTGCGCATGATGGTATACATCCAGCCTTTAAAATTCGTACCGGAATCAAACTTATCCTTATTATCCAACGTCCTCAACATTGTTTCCTGCAACAAGTTTTCTGCTTCATCCTTGTCAGCAGTCAGTTTATATGCAAAACAATGCAGTTCATTCTGAAGGGCTACCAGCGCTTTATCGAAATCAAATCCTCTCATTATATTTATTTTGGAATTCAAATATCCGGGTGAAGGCATTCCCTGATAATAAGAAATGCCTTCTGTAGAGTCTCATCAAGATATCTTATTTGACATCAATAGTTTTGGTGGTTTCCTGAACCTTCTTATCTACGACTTTGGGAATATCGATAAACAGGACCCCGTGTTCCACTTTGGCCGAAATTTTATCTTTTTCCACATTATCCGGCAGCAGGATACTCTGCTGGAATCGGGAATAGGAGAATTCACGGCGCAAGTATTTTCCGTCTTTCTTCTCCTCCTTTTTCTCGTCCTTTTTTTCCATGCAGATTACCAGATTGTTGCTTTCATCCACACTTACCTTAAAATCATTCTTGGTCATTCCTGGAGCTGCCAGTTCTACCTTGTAGTCCTTTTCATTCTCAATCACATTGATGGCTGGAGCCGTAGCGTTTGCTCTTGCCATCCATTCATTGTCAAAGAAATCGTTAAAAATACTCGGTAACCAATTCTGGTTTGTTTTTACAGGTACCATTTTTACCTCCTCTTTAAAAGTTAATAATTAAAACTTAAAAAAAAGCATCTGCTTGATAGACAGATTTTTATTTTTTAGCCATCCCTTGTTTGGCCACAGCTTCTGCCCGTTTCCGTATCTCTTCCGGGTTTCCAAGGTAGTAGTCCTTGACAAGAACCAGCCTGTCGTCAAATTCAAAGACATAAGGAACTGCCGTAGGCAGGTTCAGGTTGGAAATATCCGTATCGGAAATTCCTTTGAGATGCTTGATGATTCCGCGCAGGCTGTTACCATGGGCGACTACCAGCAGGCTGTCCTTATACATCAATGCGGGAAAGATGATGCATTTCCAGTAAGGCATGACACGCCCAATAGTATCTTTCAGGGATTCCGTACGGGGAAGTTCGCTATCTGGTACACCGGCATAGCGGATATCCATGCCCGGATTACGGGGATCATCTTTGCCTACCGGAGCGGGAGCCACGTCATAGCTTCTTCGCCAGATGTGTACTTGTTCTTCACCATATTGGACCGCTGTTTCACTCTTATTCAGTCCCTGAAGCATACCGTAATGCTTCTCGTTCAGCCGCCAGGTCTTTTCAACCGGAATCCAGTCTTTATCCAGCCGGTCCAAGACACAGTTCAACGTTTTTACGGCACGTTTCAAGTAAGAAGTGTAAGCTGCCTCAAAAGAAAATCCAGCCTCCCGTAATGCATCGCCTGCCTTGCAGGCTTCTTCAACTCCTTTCTCGCTTAAATCCACGTCCGTCCATCCAGTAAAACGGTTTTCTTTGTTCCATAGACTTTCGCCATGACGTAATAACACTATTCTTTTCATGGATACTTCTTCTTTATGCAATGGTTATTGAAGAATCCAGATATACGTCCTGAATGGTGTTCAGAAGTTGAATTCCGTCTTTCATCGGTTTCTGGAAAGCCTTACGACCGCTGATCAGCCCCATACCACCTGCACGCTTATTTACTACTGCCGTTACGACAGCATCATGCAGGTCGGATTCCCCATGGGATTCACCGCCCGAGTTAATCAATCCGACACGTCCCATATAGCCATTCGCCACCTGATAACGGCAAAGGTCTATCGGATGGTCAGTGGTCAGTTCCGAATACATACACTCGTTTGTCTTTCCGAATCCGATAGCCTTGAAACCGCCGTTATTGGATGGGAGCTTCTGCTTCACGATATCGGCTTTAATGGTAACCCCGATATGGTTGGCTTGTCCTGTCAAGTCGGCAGCGGCATGATAGTCGGTACCATCCTTTTTGAAGCTGCTGTTTCTCAAATAGCACCACAGAATAGTAGCCATTCCCAGTTCGTGGGCATATTCAAAAGCCTGTGACACTTCCACTATCTGGCGGCGGCTTTGTTCCGAACCGAAATAAATGGTAGCACCGACAGCTACGGCTCCCATGTTCCATGCCTCTTTCACCGTACCGAACATTACCTGGTCGTAGCTGTTCGGATAAGTCAGCAGCTCGTTATGGTTCAACTTCACGATGAAAGGAATCTTATGGGCGTACTTACGTGCCACAGCTCCCAGAACTCCGAATGTGGATGCCACGGCGTTGCATCCTCCTTCAATGGCCAGCTTTATGATGTTTTCGGGATCGAAATAAAGCGGATTGGGGGCGAAAGACGCTCCTGCAGAATGTTCTATGCCCTGATCCACCGGCAGGATGGAGACATACCCGGTATTGGCCAAACGCCCGTGCCCGTACAGGGCTTGTAGGCTCTCCAAGGTGCGTATATTCCTGTCGGAATTCATCCATACCTTATCTATCATATCCGGTCCCGGAATATGGATAAGTTGTTTGTCTATCGTCTTACATGTATGGTTCAGGTAGTACTCAGCCTTTCCTCCCAATAAATCTACTATTTTCATTTTATTTATTTTTATTGATTATTCTGGTTTATGACTCCCGTTCACCCAGTTTTGCATCCATAAAAAGGATAGCACAGTCTCCGGCTTTCCTCAGATGACTAACAATATTGAGTACATTCGCTTCATCTTCTACTTGCTCACGAACAAATTGCCACAAGAAGTCCTGAGTGGCATTG
>NZ_DBMACV010000124.1:0-4034 GCF_057861905.1 Phocaeicola sp.
CTGGAGTAGTATAAATGGGGCCAAAAAAAGCTTTGAAGGGGTTGTTATCTACAACAACCTCATATTCATCGTACCTATAAATCGTTTAGGACAACATTGGTTTATCTTTTACTTTTGTTTTTTAGGGCTTTAACAGATTTAATGCTTCCTGTGGCTTTAAGCCATCGGATGTTTTTTGCTTGTACGATTTTACTTTTACTGCTTTTTCGAGTTTGATATCTCTGCTCGATGCACCTACCTTAAATGTATAAGTGCCGGAAGTTGTTACCCATGCTGTTGCTTTTTCATTGTAAGAAGCTAAGTTTTCGACAGGTATGGAGATGGTTACTTCCTGGCTCTCGCCGGGATTCAGCAAGCGTGTCTTGGCAAATCCTTTCAGTTCCTGAGCGGGGACATTCAATTTGCCTTTGGGGGCTTTGACGTAGACTTCTGCTACTTCTTTTCCTTTGCATTTACCCGTATTGGTTACTGTAAATGTTACATTGTAGTTCGTACCGTTATTCAGTACGTTCAGGTCTGAATAACTGAATGTGGTGTATGACAAGCCATAGCCGAAAGGGTAGGAAACTTCTTTGTTGAAACTGTCGAAATATCTGTAACCTACGTAGATGTCTTCTTCGTAGTTGGTGTAGTCGAAGTTCTTTTCATCCGTCGTAGTCCGGTTCTTTCTTTGTTCCATGAATGCTTTCATATCATTGATCGACGGGCTGTTCATTGGGAAGTTTTTGCTTGAGTAGGCATCGTCTACGTGAAGA
The DNA here is from genome assembly GCF_057861905.1 of Phocaeicola sp. Lineage (NCBI taxonomy): Bacteria > Pseudomonadati > Bacteroidota > Bacteroidia > Bacteroidales > Bacteroidaceae > Phocaeicola > Phocaeicola sp. Next base: position 756 of record NZ_DBMACV010000124.1, read on the forward strand.
GGAAATGTCATAGTCAGCTTACCGCTTGGGTTCTGTTTCCCGCTTAAGATATCGGCGATGCTGTTTCCGCCTTCCTGACCGGCTTGCCATGCACACAAGATTGCATCCGGCTGGTTTTTCCATGAAGCAGTTTCGATGACGCCACCGATGTTCAGCACGACAACGACCTTTTTATTTGCCTGCTGGAAGGCTGCACATACTTTCTGTATCAGCTCTTGTTCTTCCGGAGCCAGGTTGAAGTCGTTGGCATTCCGGTCAAGAAATTCTCCCGAAATACGACCTAAGGTAATGACTGCGATGTCGTTGTCTGCTACGGCTTTGTTCAGCTCTTCGGCTGTAGGCACCAGTTCCTTGGGGCGCGGTGCAGAGAACATAGCCAGTTGGTCGAAGCTGCCGGAACGTTCATTCTTCTTTTTCTCTTCATTTTTATAGGTAAGATACTTGCTTAGGATGTTGGGGTCGACAACATAGTTGGCGTTTCTCAGTCCTTCGATGAGTGAAACCGTATAAGCGCGGTTTACATTACCCGAGCCTGTACCTCCCGGAATAATATCGTAACTGGTATATCCGTATACGGCAACGTTCTTCACGGATGACTGAAATGGCAATGCCTGATTTTCGTTTTTCAGCAGAATCATGCCTTCGGTAGCCGATGAGCGTGTTATGGCTGCGTGTGCTACGAGGTCTGGCTTGTCACTATGCTGGTAACCTTTGAAGTGTGGACATTTTACAATCAGTTCCAGAATGCGTTTTACGTTACGGTCCAGAATACTTTCGTCCAGTTTACCGCTTTTTACGGCATTGTAGATCTCATCATATTGCTGTGGGCGTCCCGGTTGCAGCATTTCGTTGCCTGCAATCATTTGTGCTACGGCATCTTTTCCACCAAACCAGTCGGTCATGACCATTCCCTGATACCCCCAGTCGTTCCGTAGAATGCCGGTCAGCAGGTCGGTACTTTCCGAAGTATATGTACCGTTTACTTTGTTGTAGGAACTCATGACGGTCCACGGATTTCCTTTCTTGATGGCTATTTCAAACGCTTTCAAGTAGATTTCTCTCAATGCGCGTTGGCTGACGCGTGCATCATTGGCATTTCGGTTGGTTTCCTGATTGTTTACTGCAAAATGTTTCACAGAGGTACCTACTCCTTTGCTTTGTACTCCCTGAATGTAAGCTGCTCCTATTTCGCCGGCTACCACGGGGTCTTCTGAATAATATTCAAAATTACGTCCGCACAACGGATGACGGTGGATGTTGATGGCTGGTGCCAGTAAAACATCAGAACCATATTCCAGTACTTCTTCGCCGATGGCTTGTCCCACCTGTTTGACGAGTTCCGTATTCCAACTGGAAGCCAGTGCCGTGCCGATGGGAAAATGGGTACAGTAATAAGTCTTGCTGTCGAAATCGCGAATCGGGTCGATGCGCAGACCTGCCGGGCCGTCGGATAGGATGACGGCAGGGATTCCCAGTCTTGGAATGGGGTAGGAAGTTCCTGCCGTACCGGGAAGCATGGAGCGGGTAGAACCGATAACCGGAGCCGTACCCGATAATCCGTCCATGCCTGTTCCGATACAGAAATGAACTTTTTCTTCCAGTGTCATGGCAGAAATTATTTCGTCTATATTGTCTGCTTTCAGTTGTGGAGCTTCTTGGGCTACTGATGCGCTTGCCAGTAAGAGGCATGCGGTAAACGATGCTAATGTTTTTCTCATATGCGTGTTAATTTAGGGTTTGATAAGCAATGTATTGATAGAACGGGCTGGTAAGTTCACCGTAATAGGTTCGTTGTTCACCATCAGGCTGATGGCATATTCCTTGTCACTCGGGTTGGCTGTTATGACAGGGATGCTTCCGTCTTCGTTGATGAAGGCCAGCACGTTGGTATAGTTTCCTCCTGTTTTAATGCGTTTGGCAGTAGGCTGTACATAGTGGCTTACATGCTTCAGGATATAATATTCGGGAGTATACGTAAAGGTCTTTGTGGAGTCATTGACGGTAATCAGTGAGTTCTGGCACCATCCCCAGCGGCTTACACCACCTTCCATTAAGGAGGTATTCCAGTACATGTAAGTGTTGACACCGTTTTCCAGATAATATCTCATGAGATCCCATGAATGCATGGCTCCTTCCCAGTTGTTTAAGCCATTGCCGCATTCCTGTTCTGTCTGGTAATAGCTCAGGTGAGGATATTTGTTGCGGATAGCGGGAAGGGCATCTTTTCCTGCCCACTGGAAACCACAGCCTTTAATGTAAGTTGAGCAAACGGAGTCGGTCAGCAGGGTATCGACCAGAGCCGGATTCGGACGTTCTACTGTACCTGCATAGATTTCTACGTTGCGTTTGTTCATTTCAGGACCCAGATATTTGATGAAGTTGCTTAAGCCTTTGTAAGTCCAGCAACAAGACGGGTAGGGCTGTGCCGAATTGGGTTCGTTTTGGGGCATAACCATGGAAATATTGATTCCGTGTTCTTTATAGGCATCAATAAATTTGCCGAAGTAAAGTGCATAAGCTTTCAGGTAAGCTTCGTCCTGAATAAAACCGTCGGTACCTTCTTTTATCTGCTTGTCCTCGGACAGATTGTTTTCTACCGGATGCATCCGGAAGCGTAGCGGATTGGCATTGATTTTCTCTTCGGCTGGCTTGTTTTGAGGTGATTTCATCCTTCTTGTCCATACGATGCTTGCAGAACATGCATAATGCTTGTTGACTTTCATCCACGAGGGAGGGCACCAGGGAGAAGCCCATAATTTGAGATTGGGATTATAGGCCAATGCGGCTTGAATGAACGGAATCAAGGTCTGCTCGTCGTGGCTGACACTGAAGTCTTTCATTTCGAAATCTTTATCTGTTTCATCGTAGGAATACCAGTCCAGACTGAAATCGTTGGCTCCCAGAGGCATACGACCGATGGTGAAATTGCCTCCTGCTGGTGTGTACAGCTCCTTGAAAATGCTATCACGGTCAGCCGGATTCAGTTTACTTAATGATTCCCATCCTTTTTCATTGAAACAGGAGCCGAATCCTTCTATTGTCTGATCGGTCTGAGTAGGGTCGATGATGACCATACTGTCCGCTTGTGAGGTCAGGTATTTATTTTCGGTCCTTGTTTCCCAAGGAGAATCGTAGGTCGTTGTCACCCATTCTGCTACTTTTGCAGAATGAGGAGAGCAGGAAGGTGTGTCAAAAAGCACACCTTCTTTTTTAGCACAAAGCCCCGACTTTCACAAGCTGGGGCTTTGTTATTACCTAAAGATTTTGTATCTTTAAGCA
>NZ_DBMACV010000125.1:0-3904 GCF_057861905.1 Phocaeicola sp.
AGAACTTGTAACTTGGGATATTCTATGTGAAAAATTAAGACCGATCAATCATCAATTAAGAAATGGACTATTTATAACAATGGGGGTTTGTCATGGCTGTTATTTTATCTCAAAGGATGTCGTTGATAAGCCATCTATATTCCAAGGAATTGTAGCCTCATTTGATATACTATATGATTTTAGTATTTATATCCAGTTTTATGCATTCTATGAAGAATTATTTACATCATTTGATTTTAATTTAGCATACGAAAAGTTAATTAAAGCCAATCATTATACTTCTATTAATTATGCATGCTATAGTTCTGAATTCATTTTTGCAATGGTTCAGACTGATTATGATGAAAAAAAGTGTACAGAAGAGGCTTTTAAACAAAGAGCGCTTGATGAAATAGAAGCTGGTAATTTGAAATTTGTTAGTCGCCAAGATAAACGTAGGAAGATTCGAGAGTTTGTAAAACTAGGATTACAGACTAAAGAAGAATATTTTAAAAAAGCATATAGAACTTTTTTTATGTTGGATGATTACCCAGAATTGGAGAAAGATATTTCTTTCCCTTGTAATATATCCAAGATGAAAAATTGGTATAAGGGACTTTTGGGATTAAAATCTTAATAACGGGATATAAAAATATAATTAGGCTAATAAAATTTGTCATTTAGCTTAATCTTACACCTTGATTCTGTATGTGACATTTTACGCTCAATAGTTGAGATTTCCAAATCACGGAGAGCATGAGCAAAGACATTCTTGATGAAGATAGCGGTATGAATACGCTTTTTACTAAACGCTTTACCAATATTCCATCCAAAGTGCATAATATCAATACTTTTAAGTTGTGAGTCAACCTTTACAGGCGATATCTTTTGTAAGGTATCGCTTGTACTATATTCTACGATGTATGCACATAGACGGTTGAGGTCCTCTTCACTCATATAGGCAACCATTGTTTGCTTCGTATAGTTGAGAACCTTTTCCAATTTGGTTTGAATAGCATGATTCTTTTCTGCAATAGCATTGGTTCGCATAACTTCATATTCTGAAGGTTCAGAAATTGTTTCTTCAGTGGTAGGAGCAGGGTCAATGACATTTGGAATAGCCTGGCTTGAGTCTTCAATTGTAAGGTCTTCCGAAACAGTAACGGCGTCATTGTGATTTTTCATCGTTTGAAAAGCAGAGAAACGCAATAGAAAAGCTTCTATGCGTGGCAGCAGAAACTGATTGAAAGTTGTCTGTAAACTGGCATAGATTGCCATCAAGACAATTACTGTTGCAAAAAATGCAACACTACTACTGAAATCGTCAACACCTTTGGATAAAACAAACTGCCGGGCTAAAACGCCAACAACAAGAGTACCTACCAATACAAGGGAATAGGGTGCTATATGTTCTATACTTTTCTGATTCATAGTGATATTTGCTAATTGTTTGTACGCAAATATATGTCATTTTATAGATACCATGTTATAAATCCAAGAAAGTGGCAGCATTTGTCCTCGATATGGTACTTATTTCTATGCCATCTATGCCACAATAGAATAAAAAAGAAGAGTCCGACTAGGTTTTAACCCCATGTCAGACTCTTCTTTCGTTACAGAACTTTATACTATTTCAGCGAAATCTTATTCGCCGTCTCTCGCTTCTTGGAATTTACCAAATCAGCATAGATCTGTGTGGTGGTGACATTCCTGTGCGTCAGCATCTTCGATACTGTGTAAATGTCTGTTCCTAAGGAGATTTGGATGACGGCATATGAATGACGAAAGCAATGGAAGGTTATGTGCTTTCTGATTCCGGCTTCGGCAATCCATTGTTTCAAAGGGTGATGGGTCATGGAGCGAGTTAAGCCTTTGAAGACTTTTCCGGTGCCCCATTCGCCACACAACTCCAGAGCCTCCTGACTGATGGGGAGTGTGGCCTCGGTTTCTGTCTTTTCGGTGCAGATACGGATGTAGTAGCCTTGATCCGGGCCGACTTCAAAATCACGCCAATCCAGCTTCAAAATATCACTGATACGGAGACCGGTCATGCAGGCAAACAGGGATGCCTGTTTCAAGACTGGAATCTTGCAGGGCGTAGCTGCCAGTTTCTTGACTTCATCAAGTGTCAGATACTCTTTCTTGACCTCTTTCCATTCTATTTTTTCCAGAAAGTCGTTCAAATTCTCGCGCAGCATCTTTTCTTTATAGGCTATTTTCAATAAGGCACGGAACGTCGAATAATAACCAGCTGCCGAATTGCGTGAGATGTAAGCATTGGGATGATTGATCTGTTTGCATTTGAGCAGGTAATCCCTGAACTTCTCACACAGTTCCACGGTGACATCACCAAAGGTGCATTTGCCACCGACAAATTTCTCGAAGTGGTTGTAAACGCAATCCCATTTCTCGTACTTTTCTCGTGCTTTAGTCCGGAAATAGGCGAGGAAATCTACCTTTTGTTTGTTCTTATCCAGGAACCCGAATTCTTCATTGATAAGCGACTGGACACGGATACAGTGGATTGCCTCTGCCTTGTTCAGCATATCCTGATTGAACATTCTTTGCTGCTCGTTCTTGGGCTTGGCATAAATGTAGATGCCGAGGAATTCCCGGCGGCTCATCTTCATCGTGTAAGGATTGCGAATGGCCGGATAATAATCCAGATAAAGAGATATGCGGTCGTTACGCAATGGCTTTTGTCTCAAAGTTACGTTGGTGCATGTAAGTGTCATAGCTATATTGTTTTTTGATTAATACTTGTTTTTGTTGCAAATAAAATAGGTGTTCTAATGGTGGTATTTATCACCGGAAAATAACTTTCGGCTCATTCTATCTTTGGAGGTTCAAAGAACTTGTCCAGCTCTGCCCGCAGGATCTTGGTATATTTACCGACCTTGATACGGGGAATATTGTGGTATTTCACATAATGGTAGAGTTGATCCCGCGTCAAATTGAATCGCTCCATCGCTTCGGCAATGGTGTAGTATTTGGGCTCTTCTGGAGCTATGAGACCTTTGGCTATGTCCACATGCTTTTTGGAGTAGTACACCATAATGCCGACTTTCTTTTTGGGAATGGCATTCTTTGATACGAAAGAATAGATGGCCGTCAGTGTCATGCCGAACTTCTCCTGCATGTCTTGTGTGCTATACCATTCCTTGATCTCAGGATCGGGAGCTTTTTTTGCAAAGTAGTCATCAATATGCTTTTTGCTCCAATAGGTTTTCCCACGGTTAAATGTCCGGGGTATATTATGCTCTTTAGCTATATGAAATATCCAGGAATCTTTGACACCGAATTTCTCTTTAATCTCATTTGTGGTATAGAAGTCTGTGATAGGAAGAGTGTCTTTAGGTTGTCGTTTCTTGTATGGGTTTCTTTTAAGCATCTCTTTTATATCGCTCTGCCGAACAAATGAAAGCCTACTGCTCAACTTATAAGCAGCAAGATGTCCTGTATAAATCATTTTATAAACAGCTTGCAGTGAAAGCCCCAACAAAGTAGCAGCCTGAGCGATCGACAAATATTCTTTGTCTTTAATATCCATCAAAGGCTTTTCACTCTTAACGATTTGAATCCTTTGCTCTTCCTGCTGAATCCGTTTTGCTCGTATGGCCTGTTTATAAGCCAAATTCGCGCATCTGTGTGAGCAGTATTTCGTAGTTACTTTTTGTGCTACGAATTCTTGGCCACACCACTCACAAATCTTTTTAATTCTAATGTTGCTCTTTGCCATTTTACTTGAATTTTTAGGGTTTATTTCTCCTTGATTTCTCCAGTTTTATTCCACCATCTTAAACCATATTCAACCATATTCAACTTTCTCCACGACCTTGCCAACGATAATCCTCGGATTTTCGTGGTGAGGTACACAGGAGGTACAAAAAATGGCGTAAAAAGGCTTAGCAACGATTATCAACGA
>NZ_DBMACV010000126.1:0-3760 GCF_057861905.1 Phocaeicola sp.
CGAGATTATCTTCTGAATATCGCTGCCTGAAAAAGTTAACTACACTCTTATCGTTGATAAAGAAAAGAGGGTGAATCGCGTATTACGACACACCCTCACATGCATCCACTGATAAATAAATGATGATATTTCATAAATTCCTTCAAATTAATATCCTTCGTTTTGTTTGATGTTCGGGTTTACGCTGATTTCTGTATCGGGGAATGGCATCAATACGTTGTAGCTCTTGAATCCGGCATTCGGGTTTTCAAAATACATCGGATTGCCGTTGGAGTCGTAAGTTCCCAAAGAGGTTTTCTTGCCGCTTTCTTTCAATACCTTTTCTGCATCTCCCCAGCGGACCAGATCCTGGAAGCGTACGAACTCAAAGGCGAGTTCCAGTCGTCTTTCTTTCTTGATATCTTCGAAAAGGGCATCTCCTGTACTGCTTATTGCAGGCAATTGTACACGTTTACGTACTTCGTTGACATAGCCTTGTGCTTTAATGTCGTCAGGACTACTTTTCCGGTTTTGTGCCTCTGCTGCCATTAACAGTACATCTGCGTAGCGGATGATGCGGAAGTTGGTACCGGAAATGGTGTGGTAACTTTCGTTTGATTCTGCTATTTCGTCCATGTAGGGGCCATATTTGGTGCGTACCAGACCGTCGCAGCCATAAGGTAGTGAGCCGTCTGAGGCACGGATGGAAGCTCCATAGTAATTAGCCAGGTCTTCTTCATTCAGCACGGTGGCTTTCTGGCGGATCAGGTCGCCTTCTTCCAGAAAGGCTTCTCTTAATCCGGGTTCAGGACTGACCATTCCCCAGCCTGTTTCCGACAGACCTGTACTTCCTGCCTTGAAATAACCGGAGCGGGGACCACAGTAGGCTGCGATGCAGGTGCTTTCGAGTACTTCGGTCAGGTCGGCTGTATACGAAATCTCGAACACTGACTCACAGCCAAATTCGGATGCCTGACGGGTTATCTGGCTATAATCGGGATAAAGGTCATATTCTTTTGAGGTAATGACTTCTTCGAAAGCAGTAGCTGCTTCATCGTATTTTTTCTGGAATAGATAGGCCTTTCCTAAGAGTGACTGGGCAGTACCTTTTGATACTTGTGCTTTTTGGGCGGCACCTTGCTGACTTTTGAGCGGCAGTACCGGAATAGCTTCGCTCAAGTCCTTTTCTATCTGGGCGTAAAGAGCTTCTATGGTCGAATTGGGCTGATTGTAGTTGCCGGCTTCCAGTGGTTCGGTTACCAGTGGAACGGGGCCCCATAAAGTTACCAGTTCAAAATAGGCATAAGCACGCAGGCATTTGGCCTCTGCTATACAGAGCTCTTTGGTGTCGCTGTCTTCTTTGACATTTTTCAGCAAGATGTTGCAGCAATATATCATTTCATAATATTTTGTGAACATGGATTTCAGCATGGTGTTTGATGCCGGAATGTCAAATTCATTCAATTCATTACCGGTACTGTTGTCGCTTCTGCCTCCACCTCCAGCCTGTGCATCATCCGAAAGTATGTTTTTGTATTCGAATGTATTCAGATTGCTGCTTTGTAATTTATCATAGATGGCATAAAGTGCCTGTAGAGCTTCGGCGTCCGTTTGATAGAAGTTCTCTTGCGGAGTTACTCCTCGCTGGGTAGTGTCGAGAAAATCGTTGCATCCCGTCAATGACAAGGATATGAGCGTTGATAAGGCTATGGATTTAAATATATATTTTGTTTTCATAATATCTGTTTTTTAGGTTGTTAGAAGGATAAGGATGCTCCGAACATAACTTTTTTTGCATTGGGGAAATATCCGCGGTCAACACCGATACTGTTGTTGTCGCTGGCACTTGCTTCCGGATCCATACCCGGATAGCTGGTGACGGTGAAGAAATCTTCCAGTGAAATAGACAAGCGTAAGTTGGTGATACCACACTTGCTCATAAGGTTTTTCGGGAATGTGTATCCTAACTGAAGCTGTTTTACTTTCATGTATGAGCCATCAAATACCATCATGTCGCTGCACCAGAAATTGGTGTTTGTGGTCTGGTAGTAAGCAGAAGGATATTTGGCGGAAACGTTCGAGCTGCTCCAGCGGTTGTCTGCAAACTCGGCAAGTCGGTTGGTTGTTGGACGGTCCGGACGACGGCAGCCGTAAAGTACATCGTTTCCTACAGAGCCGTTGATGAATGCTGTGAAGTCGAAACCTTTATATTCCAGATTGAGTGTAACACCGTATGTAAAGTCGGGTATAGCACTTCCAATCATGGTCATATCGTTGGTATTTATCGCTCCATCTCCGTTGACATCGACAATGTTTACATCTCCGTCTGCTGTCAGGCCGTTGGTCTTATAACCTCTGAAGTACCATACAGGATATCCTTTTTCGAATGCGGTAGTGGTATTCCAGCTCATCAGACTTAAACCGCTGATACGGTCGATAGATGGATCCAGATACGTTACTTCGTTGTGTAATGTCGATAAGTTGGCGTTGATGCTGTAATTGAAATCACCGATGTTGCTTCTCCAGCCTAAATCGAATTCAAATCCTTTATTCAGTACATTACCACCGTTGATAGGCGAAGCTGTATTTCCTGCTTCAAGTGCCGGAGTATTTTGTGTAATCAGATTTTTGGTCTTTTTATGGAAATAGTCGAATCCGAAACTTAAACGGTCATTGAATGCACGTAAGTCTACTCCTAAGTCGATTTGTTCGCTGGTTTCCCACGTAAGATTGTAATTGCCCAGTGAAGACGGACGTGCTGCCGTAACATAACTGCCATCTGCCAGTGGATAAAGGTAAGAAGCATTGATGTATGCCCATGTAAGATAGCTTAGGCCTGAGCCTGAAGAAGCGATATTGGAAGCATACGAGTAATTCTGAAGGTTACTCAAACTACCGTTCTGTCCCCAACTGCCACGTATTTTTAAGTAAGATATAGGAGTATTTTGCGGGAACCAGTTCTCACGGGTAATCACCCAACCTAATGAGAAAGCAGGAAAGACTCCCCATCTTTTATCTCTTGGAAGTATTGAAAGTCCGGCACCATCACAACGCAGAGTTGCTTCAAACAGGTATTTGTTGTCGTAATCATAGTTGACACGACCGAAGAAAGATGCCTTACGGTCTGTTAAAGTTGTACCGCCAACGTTAGAACCGGCCTGAGAGGATACGAAGTCTAAGTCTGCAAATGATTCCTCATCTTTCAGCAGTGGATAGCCGGATGCATTGACTGTCTTGTATTCGTATTGTGATACGGCTGTACCTACCATAACGGTAAAATTATTTTTATTGATGCTTTTGTTGTAGGATGCAAAGTTTTCCCATTGCCAGTAGGTTGTTGTCGCATCGGCATCACTTACAGAAGGAGTACTGTTGTTCATTTCAGAATTATAGTAGAATCCGGGTTTGTAGACATGTGCATTGTATTGGTTGAACCGGATTCCTAAACGGGATGTAAATACAAATCCTTTAAACGGAGTGATATCCAAAGCGATATTACCGATCATGGAGCTGTTGGTTGTTTCTGTCTGCATCAGGTTTCTTTGTACTAAAGGATTGATACATTCTCCGGTTACATAATTGGATATACCGTAGTAATTTCCGTTTTCATCCGTCATGAGGTCATGACCTGCATCGATCAGGTTTTGTACGTGAGCCGGCAATGCGCTTCCTGCATCATAAACTACGTGAGTTCGGGATAAGAAAGTATCTTTAAAAGTTGGTAATCACCGAATTATTTTGTATATTTAAGTCTGACAAACAATTAATTACAAATTAACAA
>NZ_DBMACV010000127.1:0-3706 GCF_057861905.1 Phocaeicola sp.
TGTTGTTAATTTGTAATTAATTGTTTGTCAGACTTAAATATACAAAATAATTCGGTGATTACCAACTTTTAAAGATACTTTCTTATCCCGAACTCACGTCTATAGTGATTTCCCTGTAAAGATTGATGAAGACGGAAACGGACTTGCTGTACAGGCTTATGAATATGATGGCGTAACACTTGCTCCTTCATTTGCCGGTATGTATAACAATAATATTTATACTACTTATTATGGTTCGGGTGACTTTGTCCTGACACGTAATAGCTCTTCGGCTATGAAAACTTTGAAGTCGTCTGTTGCACCGCTGAAGACTGCTGCAAAGACTGTCTTTACAACTCCGTGGGCTGCCAGAAAACAAGCTGTTGTCAAAACAATGTCAAAGACATTCTTGCCGTCGGCTGATGTTGCACGTAAGCTGAAACGTGAAACTATTACTATCGACTATTCACAGCAGCGTTTTAAGGTCAGCAAGAAAACCAAATAAGGCTGGTTGATAATTGCGAATGTTCGCTTTAATATGATAATTCCGTTTGAGAGGCTTTTTGATATAGAGTCTGGAATGATTACCTGAAAAGGGCAGGAGCTTTAAAAGAAAGCTTTCTCAAACGGATTTTTTACTTTACAAATTGGTTAAATACTTTAATTAGGGAAAATTTACTATGTTACATAAATTGTTATTTGTAGTCTGTCTGCTTTGTGGCTGTTTGCAGGTTGCTGCACAAGGTAAACTTTCGAACGTAAAGGTTGAAGATGCCGATGGCAAACAGATCGAGGTGACTTCTCTGGTAGATGGAAAACCGTTTATCATGTCTTTTTGGGGGATTACTTGCAAGCCTTGTCTGATGGAACTGAATGCCATCAATGACCAACTGGAAGAATGGCAGGAAGAAGTCGATTTTAAGGTAGTGGCTGTATCGATAGACGACAGCCGTTTTTCTACTCGTGCACGTACCATGGCTTCAGGCTCAGGATGGAACTTCGTCTGTGTATTCGATAAGAATCAGGATTTGAAACGTGCCATGAATGTTACTTTTACTCCGCAGACTTTTATTGTAGACGGACAGGGAAACATCGTGTATTCGCATACAGGATATACTCCGGGCAGCGAACTGGAGTTGTTTGAAAAATTGAAAGAACTACAACAAAAATAATTCATTCCCGATGAGAAAGCAACTTTTTATATTAGGTGTAGCGGCTGTCGGAGCGACAACTGCTCTTCATGCACAGACTCGTGATAAAGGAACTCTTACGGGAAGTTTAGAATCGAATAGCATCTATTATGTAGATGATAGTGAACTGGGATCGGCTGCAGCCAATCCGGACGATCATTTCGGTTCAAATAATTATTTAAAACTGGATTATGTTCGGGGTAAATTCTCGGCTGGAGTTCAGTTGGAAGGTTTTTTCCCAGCCTTACAGGGATATGATTATGGAACCTATGGTAATGGTCGCCGTGCTATTCTCGGTTCAAAATATGTAGCGTGGGAAGATGGTGACTTCGGGTTTCGTGTAGGTGATATTTTTGATCAGTATGGAAGTGGTCTTGTTTTCCGTAGTTATGAAGACCGTACCCTGGGGTTCAATAACTCAATAGAAGGCGTATGGGGACATTATAGCTATAAAAATTATGTATCGTTGAAAGGTATGTACGGAAGACCGCGCTTGTATCTGGATTATGCGGAATCGGCTGTACGTGGAGCTGACCTTACCTTGTCTTTATCGGATATGGTGGGTTGGAAAAATGGTTCGGTACAGTTGGAAGGTAGTTACGTAAACCGTTATGAAAATCTGAAAGACAATGCTGACTATGTAGACCGTTTGACTACAAACAATCTGGACATGTATGCTGTAGGCGGTAATTTAAATTGGAATGGTCTGGATGTTCGTGCCGAATACGTAACGAAAACGAAAGATTTGCCGGAAGTTTCTTCTGCTACTGAAGTGGATGGAAATGCTATTCTTGCTGAAGTGGGATATGCAACAGGTAATTTTTCTGCTTTGGGTACTTTCCGTCGTTTGGAACACATGAATACTATGCTTACCTTACAGGGACAGGGATCGGGAAATACATTGAACTATTTGCCTGCCTTGACACGCCAGTATACTTATATGCTTGCCAATTTGGAACCGTATCAGGTAAATGCAGAAGGTGAAACCGCCGGACAGGTCGATGTGTACTATTCGTTGCGCCCGGCTTCGAACCGTGCAAACTATTGGAATTTTCATGCGAATTTCTCGACTGCCTATTCAGATAAGAACATTACAGGAGAGTCACGTTTGTTGTGGCGTGATATCAATGCTGATGTAGAACATCGTTGGAACAAGCAGTGGAAAACCGCAGTATTGGTATCTGTTCAGGAGTGGAGTCCTACTCATGGAATGGATGACAAAACATATGCTTCGAACATCTTTGTAGTAGACAATACCTATAAGTTCAACAGCAAAATGGCTTTGCGTGCGGAATTGCAATATCTCTATTCGGCTGATTACGAAAAAGACTGGATGGCTGCCTTGCTGGAATTCAGTATGGCTCCCCGCTGGAGTGTCAGCGTAAGCGATATGTACAATCATGGTACCACAAAGATTCATTATTATACAGCTTCTGTAAGTTATACACGCAAGAATACACGTGTACAGTTAAGCTATGGAAGAAATCGTGCTGGTTATGTCTGTTCGGGTGGAGTATGCCGCTATACACCGGCATATACCGGAGCTAATCTGGTCGTGACTTCTTCTTTCTGATGCGGAATGTGGTCTGAATAATTGAAATCAACAAATTACAAAATAAAAAACATATATGAAAGCTTATATATTTAAAACTTTGGCCGCCTGCTTTTTGATGGCTTTTATAGCATGCTCTGGAAATGATGGAGGAGAAACACTTCCTGGTACAGATCCAGGTACCGACCCAGGAACTGAGATTGAAGGTGATTTGTCTTTATCCGTTTCCGGTACAGTGATTGAGGCAAATGGAACCGATGCTGTTACTATTGCAGTTATGAAAGGTGAAACTGACATTACATCTTCCTCAAAGGTTTATGTAGTCAATCCGTCCGGCAGTACTGAATCTTTTCAGGGAACCTCTTTTAGTACGACGACCGAAGGAGACTATATCTTTTATGCCTATTATGGAGGTGAAAAGACTGAAGATGTAACCGTCAGAGCATTTAAGGATATTCCTGCACTACCGGCCGACAGCAAGCCTGATCAGAGTACGGGTTTTGTAAAGCGAGTGCTTGCAATTCAGCATACAGGAACATGGTGCCAATTTTGTCCTAATTTAATAAGAGGAATTGAATCTTATCAACAGAAATATCCTAATAGTTGTGCTGTTTTTGTTGCAGCCCATAATAGTGATGAACTAACAAGTGCAGCTAGTGATAAGGTTACTGAGTATTTAACGATTACGAATTATCCTTCGTTCAGTGTCGACTTTGGTAATGTAACTGTTGAATATAGAACAGATGCTGAACAAGAGGCCGAACTGTTTGCTTCTAAAATCAATCAAGCAGAAAGTAACGGATGTAAAACGGGTCTTTCAGTAGCAGCAACGAAGCCTGAAGGTAAAATCGTGACCGTAAATGTAAAAGTTAAATCTGCTAATGTAACGTGAATTCGACGAATTCAAAACAAAGCAAGCTGTGTGTCAAATGTACGTTGTACATTGATACACGGCTTTTTTGGAAACATGCAGTACGCCGCAATC
>NZ_DBMACV010000128.1:0-3668 GCF_057861905.1 Phocaeicola sp.
GTTAATTACTAAAATTGGACCGTCCATTCTACATGGAACACTATCCTAACTTCTTGCCAAAGAAGTATTTATCACGCAACCATTACGGACGCACGCATCTTAAAATAAACGTTAAAAGCTCCTACTAAAACTATAACGGCTGCAATCGCTTTCGTCAAGTTTGACACCGGAGTCTGGTAGGAACTCACTTCCTGGGTGGCTTTGGTAAAGCCTGCGGCTCCCTTGCTGCCTGCCATCGCTTCACCGACCGATACCGTAAGGGCAAAGATGAACATGAGGCATTTCTGTACCACACTGCAGGCCATAAGGCGGTTGACTGCTTTTTCAGAAGAACGCTGGATAGAGCGGAAGATGCTTTCGTTTCCGCATACGAGTTGATTGAGTTGTTTCATTGTATATTTCTTTGATAATGGATTTCATCGCCAAAGGAACAGAGGTCGCCAAAGAAACAGAGGTCATTCAAGTATCAGAGGTCGCTAAAGGAACGGTGGACTTTCGTCCAAGTAGTATCGGGTGCATTTACCCGGCATATCGCATGCTTTCGCAGTGATAGATAATGGTACCCAGGTCACATTCACCGGTTTCTGCCAGCTGGTCGATGGCTTTGAAGATGTCATCCACCAGGATGCCGTCTGTCAGGATGGGTTCCCGGTAGCTCGGTGAGAAGTTGGATCCGGTTGAAGTTCCAGCTTCCGATGGGGCTGCTTCGGCATCCGCATGGGTAGTATCTTCAATTTCATCTTTATCAGCAGCTTCGGAAGAAGATATTTCTTCTTTATTATCAGGCTCAGCAGTTTGAGTCTGTGATACTGTTTCAGAGGAAGGATTCTCTGCCGGAACAGGAATATCTGATTGTTCGGTAGCTGTTGATGCTTCCGGATTGGAAACATCTTCACCACTTTCAGAAGAAGCATTCTCATTCGGTTGCTCATCAGATGTTGTCTGCTGTTTATCCGTGTTGGAATCATTTTCATTCCCTGCTTCTTCCTGCTTCTTTTCCTCTTCCTTCTTCTTATCGTCCCGGATCACCTGCTGGGGCTGGAAGGAACGGGCTTCATCCGTGATGTCTATTTCCTCTTCGGATTGATTCTCCTGCGCTGCTGCCTCGGCTGCCTTCAGATGCTGGATGTCCATGAATATCAGAAAGCCGTAATAGCCTATCAAGACCACAAAGAGGATAAAGATTACTTGTCCGTAGGTCATAGCTGTAGTTATAGGAGGTTTGACAATACAATGGTTCCCTCTGACGGATAAGGCAGGAAGCGGAAGCCCAGTTTGGCTCCTCTCAACTCTGATTCCTGAATCCGGTGAAGGTCATCCGTATAATAAAGGATACCGTATTCCTCTCCGGCAATGTAGCCTTTGGACTTGAGCCATGAACGGAGTCTTACCCGTGCCCGGTTGGACACAACCTTGATGCGGGTGATGGGACTCAGCCCGAAGATAACCCTGCGTCTTTCCCTCCGCATAATATCAGAATGGATTCGTGAAAGCACCTTAAAATCCTCCAACGCAGTACGCTTCAATCCCATTCTAACAGCAATGCGCCGGGCATATTCCCGTGAAATTCCCAATTCCTTGCCTATCTCAGCATAAGACCGGTGAGCAAAATGATTGCGTACATAATCTGCATGCTCCATCCAACGGCTTTTGACCGCTTTCTTCAGCCCCAAGCTGCGGGCCTTTTCTTTTACAGCACGTTCGCACATACCCAAAACCTCTGCGGTTCTCGGGGTTGTTTCTATGGGATAGAGCTGGATAAGAACCGCAATCTTCTGCTCTGTCCAATTAGTCCTTTTCTTTCTCATAATCTTTTTGATTGAAATTTGTAAACAATGATTTCTTTTCTCTGCGAAACGGCACAAGCTGTAGAAGGTAAATATCAAAGAATGTACGGACAATGGCATTGACCATATCCGAACGGCTGCGGTTATGGATGTTGCAGTCATCCAGCGAGTCTGCCAGATCCCGGTCCAGCCTGCATACCAGTCGTTCGCTTTTGACATTACTTTCATCGGAAATTTCCAAATTTTTCAGAAATCCTGTCCAATAATCTTCCACCTCCTTTGAGGGAGAAAGATGGATAGGTTCTCCGTCAGTTTCCGTTTTCTTCTCACTTGTACCATTCGTCCGATCCTGGAGGCCGGATGATTTTTCCAACATTTCGGGCAACTTGTGCGTCAGGATAATGTCAGAATCATTGATGCCTTGTGTCAAGTCACCAATTTCCGGAATGTCTTTTTTCATGCGCTATGTTATTTGATGGTTACTGATAAATTTAATCTCGTCATTCATATTCCGTTTTTTCCTTATCGGTTGTATCAGCAGACAGACCTCCTGCTTCGCGTTCTTCTTCATTTCCATCTTCATCCATGGCAATATGTGTAACACCTTCTTCCCGATTTTTTTTCTTGCCTTTTTTCGGATTAAGATTATCCGTCAGTTGTATTCCGGTAAGCTTTGCCTCCCTCACTGGAGTTACCTTGCCGAAAATGCTGAAATAGATCTTGTCGAAAACATTGCCAACATAACGAATCTGCATATCCAGTGCAGCCACTGTACTGAACCGCTCCATATCAGCCCGCCTCGGTATTTTCCCGGTTACATAACCGTAATTAGAAAAAGTTTCCCGTGTATTGTCCCAAAGTATCAGTTCTGAGCGCTTTCCTACGCGGTTGTCATTGAGGTTGGGAATGATGAAGAGCTGTGCATTCATACGGTCTCCAACTACCTGACGAAGTCTGTCAAGAAAAAGCAGAAAACTGGCTGTGGAAGGAACGGTCACCAGATCATAGTGGAAAGGAACAACGATAATATCTGAATTGACAAACATGGGGACCAGACCTTCCGCTTTCAAGCTTCCCGGTGAATCCATAAGCACCACATCAATCTCCGGATCATTATGCAACTTTTCAATCAGGGAGGTCATGGCCGTCTTGTCATCCGGTTCATAAGCCCATACTTCGTAAGGCACCTGTTCCTCTCCATATTTTTTAAGGTCTGTCTTACGGCACTTCATAATCGAGTGCTGGAAATCACAGTCGATTACTACCAGACGGACACCTTTCGTCACCAAGTAATTGGCAAAGGTCACACAAAGAGTTGTCTTTCCGACTCCTCCTTTCTGGTTGGCAAAGGTTACTATGACGGGGGTCTGTATCATGTCGTTTTTACTTGAATTAAATTTGCAAGCAAAAATATGTGCAGAGATATTGAAAACCTAAATGCACAACATCAATGTGCTTGAGATTGCAGAAACATGGGTAAATAAGTCGGATGAACCTGAGTTTTTCAGTCTATATGCCCGAATTGGTTGCAGTAGGCAGTCCCATGAAAGTCTTTCAAAAAAATAGTGGACCCCATTGGTTGTCCGGTTACGGATTATAACCATATCCTGTTTCACAAAGAGCCGTTTATCTGCATGATCAAAACAATGTTACTTTCCCGTAAGCAAGTGTTTCCTTCTTCCGCAAAGGACCAGAAGTTCCTTACATCTTTAATGAACGTCCATCATCCACCTCATCGTAGTTCGTCTTTTTTCCAACTTCCCATTCGCGGTTGGCGCTATGACTGCCGATACCTTCTTTCCGTAGCTTGCCCAGTCCTTGATGGGACTTCCGCTGCAAACTCTTGACTGGATTGAGCGTCTTCTTCTTGGACTTCTTAAA
>NZ_DBMACV010000129.1:0-3454 GCF_057861905.1 Phocaeicola sp.
GTTGTTACAGGCAGCTGCATCTGGTCGTATGATTCTTTACGAAACTTGCGCAGCCAGTAATAATAAGATTTTTCCTTGATATCATTGTCTTTCAGCCATTGATGGACAGTTACGTTTGCAGGTCGTTCCTGACATTGATTTATGATATTTAACCAGTTAGCACGCCTTACATCGTGAGTACATTTATCCATGATAGTTTGAATATTCTTGTGCGATGAAATCGCACTTCCGGAAATTTGGGAATCAGATGTCCGGAAGTGGAAATCACCTGTATAATTATGCGAGTTTACTCGCGTAATGCTTTATCCAAACCGTATACTTCTCTCATAGATCTGTCATGCTCAGCATCAATACTTGTGATGTTGATGCGATAACTGTCATGAGCTATTCGGTCAATGATTGCGTCAGCAAGAGGACTGGCATCACCACCAAGCTGATCATACCATTCCTCGAATTCATACTGGGAGCAGAAAATCGTTGAAGATTTCTTGCGTCTCCTGTGGAGTAGTTCGAAGATATCCCTCTGTTCTGAATCTGTTGGTTTCAATAGCAGCCATTCATCCAGAATCAGGACAACGGGATTGGCATACTTAGCCATAACTTTTTTGTAGCTGCCATCAGTCCGTGCCATCTCCAGATCAATAAGCAGATCAGGAAGACGGACATACCTGGTGTTGTAATACTGCTTGCATGCTTCCATACCAAATGCACATGCCATGTATGTTTTACCACAGCCTGTTGCACCAGTAATAAAAAGATTCCGGTGTTCAGATATATATTCGCAGGTGGCAAGTCTGTTTATCAGATCCTTGTTCAACTTGCGTCCAGAAGTATAGTTGATATCCATGATACTTGCTTCCGGCTGGTCGAATCCGGCATTGCGGATAAGACGCTTCTGGCGGTTATTCTTGCGGTTGCTGTATTCGATATCGACCAGCATTCCAAAGCGGTCTTCAAAAGGAACTTCCTTGAATTTAGGATCGTCAAGCTGGTTATGGAATGCATCTGCCATTGTTGTAAGACGCATTTCAATAAGTTTATCAATCGTACTCTGATTTGTCATATGTGATTACCTCCGATAGTAGTCGGCACCTCTAGTAATGCCGTGTGCTTTATGTGTGGTCTTGGATCCAGATGATTCTGGTTCCGTTTTTACAGAACCAGTTACAAGGATGTTTTTGATACTCTTGTAGCTGGGCGAAGATGTATAGGATAATGCCTTTTTACAGGCAGCTTCCAGCAAAGCTTCTGAGTATTTATCAGTAAGCTTCAGAAGCCCCATACAACTTCTATAGGTCTGTTGCTCCACACGTTTGGAGGTCAGTATTGCATTGACCACAGCATACGTGTTTATGCCAATCCGTTCAGCCCATTTGCGGAAGCGGTCGCCATTCCACTCCAGATATTTTTGGTGGTCTTCCGGCATATGCTCTGTAATGGTGCTGTACTGCCCAGGGCGTCCTTTCAGACGACGGTGGGAAGCAATGCGGTTATGGTTGTAAAAAATTTCAATGGTGGTATCTGTTATCTTTACATCAACTTTCTTTTTGATGTATTCATACGGAACTGAGTATAGCATTCCATCCACAGATATGTGATAATTGAACTGGACGGTGGCTGTCTTCCAGTCACTCAGTTCAAAGCGGGTAGCAGGTAATGGCGCAAGTAATGGCTTTTCATCTTCAAGGAATAAGTCCAGCCGGCTGCCCTCTTTCTTTTGAAAGAGCCTTCGATTGAACTGTTCCAGTTTTTCTCTGATTGCACGATTTAATTCGGCAAGAGAAAAGAACTGTTCATTCCGGAGTGCTGCTGTTATCCAGGTAGAAATATTTCCTACCGTTCCCTCAGCATTCGGCTTATCCTTTGGAGTTCTGACACGCGCCGGAATAATTGCAGTGCCATAATGCTCAGCCAGTTCCTGATAGGTTTCATTGATCTGCGGGTCTTTCCATCCGCCATTGTGAACAACTGCAGTCTTACAGTTATCCGGCACGAGAATTCTGGCAACACCGCCAAAATATTCGTACATATGGACATGTGCATTGATCCATGATTTCTGTTTCATGTCCAGAAATGCTTCCACGTATGCATACTGGCTGTAAGTCATTACACCGACAAATATGCATGCTTTGATGATTTCGCCGGTATCAGGATCAATGACTGTTGCAGGATCACCTGCCCAGTCAACTTCAACCTGCTCACCGGGTTTACGGTTGATATGCATGGTAGCACGATGCTTCTGCTCATCCTGCTGGATGTGATAGCAGAACTGTGAATACATGAGTGGTTCTTCACCATTGGCACGGCAATCCTCCATGTATTCCGTCCATAGGAGTTTTTTGCTTACGCCGTTGCGAAGCAGCTCCTTGCGAATGTAAGCATAGTCAGGCATCCGCTTGTTGGCAGATACCTTGCTCTCTTTAGAGAACATGAGTCTTTGAAGCTCTGTGTCGTTCATCGAATCATCGAGTGGCCAAGAGATATTTAGTTCTCTGGCACGTTTTTGAACTTTGACGACAGTTTTTTGTGAAACCCCACAGCTTGCCATGATGTTACGCTGTGAGAATCCCAATCCGGTAAGCCGGATAATTTCTCGATATTGGGTCATAATCGTGACCTCCTTATAATGAATTTACACTAAAAGTGCATAACATCATTATAAGGTTTTAGGAAAAATGCGATTCCCTTTTTGCCGGAATCGTGATTCCGTAAAAAACGGAATATTGATTTCCGTACGCCGGACAGGTGATGGATTTCACCCCGGATTATTCATATTTGAATAAGTGTCCTTGCACTCATTCGCAGGAGAGGTCTGGACAGTTGTAAAGCCTGCCGCTGCTATGTCCTTCATATTCTCCTTGATTGTGTTGAAGCTCCAACACCAGGCGTGTAAAATAGCACCATCCTGAATGTCATCTGCCAGTCCATACTTCGCAGCCTGTGAAGCTGTAGCTAAAGTACTTTCTGACGCTGTTTCTGCTGCCTGCACCTGTGTAATCGGGTACAGACTGCTTGCCGGTGTACCTGTAAAAGCGACTCCGAAGGCCAGACATGCGGCTGCCAATCGCTTAAGCAGATATGTTGTACGTTTTTTCATACTTCTTTTTCCTTTCCCTTTGATTTTTCTTTAAACTAACATTTTATATATTCATTATAACGACTTTAAAGCGATTTACAATATCATTATTTTTAGGTTCATGTTGTATTTTTATATTTTTCGCACTCTTTCGATAATTTTATGTTAAAGAAACGCCAAAACCGACATTTGCCGGATTTGGCGTTTCTTAATTAATCACTGCTTAACAATACTCTAATTTTCTATGTTGTTGTTTTGTATATTAATTATCTAATTATGTTATTTCCATCCTACACATTCATTAATCCTCTTTGCAATTCTTCCAGTTGCAATAGAATTCTTTTCAATTTCTCCAACAACCACTGATTCAGCACCAAT
>NZ_DBMACV010000130.1:0-3406 GCF_057861905.1 Phocaeicola sp.
TAATTTGTAATTAATTGTTTGTCAGACTTAAATATACAAAATAATTCGGTGATTACCAACTTTTAAAGATACTTTCTTATCCCGAACTCACGTATTCTTGAATATGTGCCTCGATAACCGGATCGGAAGGTATGGCAGGAGCAGGCTTTTGTCCTCCTGCCGTCAGACAGACACCGGTACATAAAACCGATGCCAGTGCCAGTTTCTTGAAATTTTTCATGGTCAATTGTTTCTTTTTATTCGTTATAGTTTGTTTATTAGTTATTCGAATGAAAACGTAATGCGTTCGCCTTGTCTTACACTGAATGGGATGAAATCATCTTGGGAACAGGATACTCCGTCGAGAAGTACCTTCTTGATACCTTTCGGATATTTCAGTTTCAGATTGTTCTGCCATCCTCCGGTGATGGTTGCCTGCACGGGTTTTCCATCTTTCCATACAAGGTCTACCGTGGCACCTCCTCTTACTTTCAATCCGTAAAAGCTTCCATTCTTCCATGAATCGGGCAGGGCTGGGAGCAGATGAATGAAACCATCTTGACTTTGCAGTAGCATTTCGCTGATACCCGAAGTTCCTCCCCAGTTGCCATCCATTTGAAAGGGAGGATGCGAGCAGAAGAGATTAGGGAATGTTCCACTTCCGTGCTGTGCAGGGTTTTGAGCTGTATAAGCCGGATAAAGCAGACTGCGGAATAATTTGTACGCACGGTTACCGTCGCCCAGTCGCGCCCAGAAATTAATTTTCCATGCACGGCTCCATCCGGTACCTTCATCGCCTCGCCGGTTCAGGGTCTTCCGGCAGGCTTCTGCCAGTTCGGGCGTTTTAAGAACCGAAATCTGGTTTCCCGGATGCAGACCATACAGATGAGATACATGACGGTGATGGATGTCGGTTTCCTCATAATCCTCCAGCCACTCCATCAGGTATCCTTTTTTACTGATTTGGTGTGGAGGCAATAACCGGATAGCTTCTTGCAAGGCCTCGGCATAAGCCGTATCGGTATGCAGAATATGCGAAGCTTCTATTACGTTGGTGTAAAGTTCGCGTACCAGTTGGATATCCATTGTCGGCCCCGTACATACACTGATGGGCGTGCGATCTTTTCCGGGAAGATAGAACGCATTTTCGGGAGAAGATGTCGGTGCTGTGACAAGCCATCCGTGTTTGGGCTCTTTTACCATAGTCGAGTAGAAAAATTCGGAGGCACCTTTCATGATCGGATAAATATCTGCCAGATAGTTCTGGTCACCACTGAAAAGATAATGTTCCCACAGGTGTGCACAAAGCCATGCTCCTCCGGTATTCGTTGCGCCCCATGACGGATGTTCTCCGGGGGCAGTATAGTTCCATACATTGGTCATCATGTGGAGAACCCAGCCTTTGGCCTGTGGACCGTAAAAGGCTTTTGCGCTTTCTTCTCCGCTGGCAACCAGTCGTTTCACCAAATCGACCAGTGGTATATATAGTTCCGATAAATTAGCCTGCTCTACCGGCCAGTGATTCATCTGCACATTGATGTTCGTGTGATAGTCACCATTCCAGGGAGTTCCCGGTTCGTTGGCCCAAAGCCCCTGCAAGTTGGGAGGCAAGCTTCCCGGACGTGTGCTGCTTATCAGTAAATAACGTCCGTAATTATAGTAAAGAGCAGCCAGTGAAGGGTCGTCCTGCTGCTGGAATTTCTCTATTCTCTGGTCGGTAGTAAGCTGTGAAACGGCTTCGTTCTCGGGCAGGCGGATTCCGGCACGGTTGAACAAAGCCTGATAGCTGCTGACTGCTTCCGTTACAGCGTCGGAGAGATTGCTTTCCAATGCTTCGTTGAGCAGACGGTCGGCTTCTGTTGCGTAGATTTCTCCAGCCAGATAAGATGTCTTTGCCGATACCACAATCCATGCTTCGTCTGCATGCTGTACGTTGATAGATTGTTCGTCAGTCGACTGCTGTACCTGTTTGCCTTTGCATGTTACTCCGGCAATGGCTGCATAGCGGACACCGGTTTGCGAGGAACCACTGTCCAGGCTGCCGTACAGTTCCAGTTTGCCTTCAGCCAGTTTGCGTACGCTTCCTCTTTCCGGACGGCTCAAGTTCATTTTGAAATTAATGGCACCTGGAACGTCTGCTCTCAGGTGTATCAGCATGACATCCTTGTTGCGTGAAACGACATACTCGCGTACATAACGGACTGTTCCGCGGGAGAAAGTCGTATATGCTATACCCTTGCTCAGGTCCAGCCAGCGGCGATAATCGGCTGGTGCATCCTTTTCATGTTCTCCATACTGATGCTCCAGAAACAAATCGCCCAGCATCTGAAAGGCACCATACGTTCCTCCCTTTTCCGGTTTCTTAGGAACAAAGCTGGTATACATCAGTTCCTGTGCTTCTTTGTTCTTTCCTTCGAACAGCAGCCGGCGGATTTCGGGCAGGCTTTGGGAAGCATCGGGATTCAGGTAATTTGCTTCCGATCCGCTCCACATGCTGATTTCATTCAGAACGATATGCTCTTTACCGATAGCTCCGTCGGGCATCATACCCAGTCTGCCGTTGCCTAACGGAAGTGTTTCTTCCCATTGAGCGGCAGGTTCGTCGTACCACAAGGTCTGGTCGCTGCGTCCCGGAACGGGATAAGGTTCTTTTCCGATAAGATATTTATATAATGTTTCGGCAATAATAGCAGCGCCGTACTTGTCGGGATGTACTCCATCGACGTAAAGTTGCGGGTAATAGGGAAGCATTGCAGTATACAGGTCGATGACCGGCAGGTTTCTTTCGGCGGCAACCTCCCGGATATACGGGATAACGCCGTGTAAGATGATACTGTCATTGATGCCCCATTCCTTATGATTAGAAGGAATAGGCAGGCAGAGATATACACGGGGATGTGATGCAAGCGCCTGAAACTTGTCTATCAGCAGGTTTAAGTCCTCCTTGAACGTGGCATGATGCTGCCAGTTCTGCGGCTTGGAATCGTTGGTTCCCAGCTTGATGGTAACAATATCGGGCAGGAAATCCAGAGCTTCCTGAAAACGGGTGGTCTTCATGTAAGGCAAGTTTCCTTTCTGACTTAGCGTATGAGCAGTTACGCCAAAGTTGCCCACTTCGTAGTTATCTCCCAATAACTTTTGTAGTACCGCCGGATAGCTTTCTTCCGACGGATTCTTTAACAAAAATCCTTCGGTAATGCTGTTGCCTACACAGGCTATCTTGATTTTTCTTTCTGCCTGTGCTTGTATCACAAGAGGAAGAATCAGGAATAATCCTAATATATATAGGTGTATCTTTCTCATGTTTATTCTCCTTTATATTTCATGTATTACGTGAGTTCGGGATAAGAAAGTATCTTTAAAAGTTGGTAATCACCGAATTATTTTGTATATTTAAGTCTGACAAACAATTAATTACAAATTAACA
>NZ_DBMACV010000131.1:0-3283 GCF_057861905.1 Phocaeicola sp.
ATTGTTTCTTTGAAAACAAACCGGATGCATTGCAAGGATACTATATTGAGGACTCAAAACAACTGGCCTTATTCTAAACTTATCCCGAACTCAGGTAATATTTCTTTCGCGGGAAACTGCTGTTTGCCATCATTATAATTGCAGTTTTGCTGGCAGGCGGGCTGATTTATCTATGCGTCCAACCGTTATGATAATCTGCTTTCACTAAAAACCATTTGTCGCTTATTGGACTCTTTTACTTTCTTCTTGACTGAATTTTGTGCAAATATCTTACGGCACATTGAAATAAAACATCCCATTTAGCCGTAAATTCCCCCGATAAAGCTCTTTTTTTATCCTTCTTGCATGTCCGAATATTAAAGAAACAGCTTTAAATATCCAAAAAAGGACAAAAAAGATGCAGGAAAGTTGGACGATTTCCGCAGGGAAATTGGGAAAGATATGCTGGGAAAAAATAAAAACGTCAAGACGTTTTCAGAAAAAGACCGTATTTTGTTAAGAATTTTCTTTCGTTGAAGCCAATATTACCTCTTCAGCTTCCAGAATGCCTTTTGCGGCTGCTTCCCGCCATTTTGCAGAAAGTAGGAAGAACATTACCATTCCTCTCCGTAAGAAACGCGACTCCCTTGCCACAGAAACATTTGTCAGCATCCCTTTCGCTTTACCAGCTTTTTGCCATCACTCCGTTGCATCAGAATTCCACAAAAGTCAGCATATCCTCCTTTCGTGCGAAACAAGCGATTCTCATGCAACGGATTTGTCAAAATGACAAAAAGTCAATATACTTTCTGTCCCAGAGGCAATGAAAGTTTGTAAGTCTTGAAAACCTTTTTTCTTTTGATCTTAAACGAGATATACTGTTTATAGTTACGTTCCATTTTACCATGAATATTTACACAGAACTCATAACTTCCGTTTTGTTTAAGGTCGGGCAGCAATACCTTGCTTACTCTCTTGTTCTTGTAATATACATAAAAGAACGATTTTTTGAGCGTTTTTTCTCCGTTGTTCGATATTTTTATCTTTACCCGTTTCCCTTCTCCTCCGGGAAGCGTACCGAATACAGGCGGGTAGATTGAAATTTTGTCTAATATTTTCGACGGGTCATTGTCCTCTACCACCTCCACATAATTTCTGTAAGATGCCGTATGCTGTGCGTGTATGCCTTGGGAGAAGCATACAGCCATCAGTGTTGCAAACAAAATAATACTTTTTTTCATATCTCATCTAATTTGTTTTTGCCTATGTTTCTTTTGCTATCGATTCTAAAATTAAAAATAATATCGGTTCGTTGTAACACGTCAGTACTTATAGAACACTTTTTAAGCGTTTTTTTAAGAGTGTTTACTTTTGTTGGAAGTCGGTTTTCTCTTTTGCCACCGATAAAATTGCTATATTCGCATTAACTTCACAGAGAAACGGAATTTAAAACAGACTTCGATACATGAAACTGACATATATCTTTCACAGCAGCTTTGCCCTCGAGACAGAGCGGTGCATCCTGATATTCGATTACTGGATGGATCCGTCGGGCATTGTGCCGCAACTGCTCAGAGCCCCGAAACCCGTGTACGTGTTTTCCAGCCATTTCCACGAAGACCATTTCAACCGGGAAATCTTTTCGTGGCGGCATACGAAGCCCGACATCGTTTATATCCTCTCGAAAGACATTCTGAAGCACCGCCGTGCACAGAAGGAAGAAGCCGATGTCTGGCTCGGCAAAGGTGCCACATGGAGCGACGGACTGCTGCACGTAACAGCAACCGGAAGTAACGACAGCGGCGTGTCTTGGATTGTAGAAACCGACGGCAAGCGGATCTTCCATGCAGGCGACCTGAATAACTGGTACGCCCGTTTCCTGACCGACGATTATCGGGGCGGGCTGGTCTACAGTGCCGAGTTCGGCATCGATGTGAATCCTGAAAAAGAAGAGAAGCGCTTTTTAGGAGAACTGAAAGATATCCGGAAAATAACGGACAGTTTCAGTGTGGCCATGTTTCCGGTGGACGGCCGCATCGGCAACGGCTATACCCGTGGCGCCCGCCAGTTTATCGACACGTTTCGGGTAGGATTACTGGTTCCCATGCACTTTGTGGCGAGCGGATTCGAGTCGGCTTGGCGCATGAAAGAGTTTGCAGATGCCAGGAATATCCCTTTCTGGTGCATCAGTCGGGAAGGAGAAAGTATTGAATTTTGAAGAAAAAAAGTTTACAGAATAAGATGAAGCAGATAGAGGTTGTAGCGGCAGTAATTTGTCGCGAGGAAAAGTATTTTGCCACCCAGCGAGGCTATGGCGAGTTCAAGGACTATTGGGAATTTCCCGGCGGAAAGATGGAAGCAGGCGAGAGCCGGGAGGAAGCCTTGAAACGCGAGATACGGGAAGAGTTGGACACGGAAATCAGTGTCGATTCGTTCCTCACCACAGTAGAATGTGATTACCCTGCCTTCCATCTCACGATGCATTGCTTTCTGTGTTCCGTCCGTTCCGGCCATCTGGTGCTGAAGGAGCACGAAAACGCTGCCTGGCTGAGCCGGGAGGAACTCGGTTCTGTAGACTGGCTGCCGGCGGATGTGGAGGTGGTGAAGAGGTTAAAATAAATTGAGGACCAAACATCAGACAGAAAGGCTAAAGTCACGTTGCTATCGTAATCGTCGTTTGGGTGATTATCTCAAAGAACTTCAGTTGTCCGAAGGTAGAGGAACCGGTATTCCAACCATACAACGAGTTAAGAAGAAAAGGCTCCAAGTCTGCTGTAATAGAAACTAATGAAGAAAGAAGCTATTTCTTGATTGAGATTCCTTGTAGAGAAGGTTTGGGAGATAGAGTATTGATTGTGAATGATTTTATTTCCGCAGATGATGATAAGATAAATGATAAGATAAAAAGTGTCCTATTGAAGATCTCAGGGCTTGGAATATCTAAAAAGAAAGACTGCATGATGTAATAAAAATATCAATGCCTACAATTGATAGAATCCTTAAGCAACTTATTTCGGAAAATCTTAAATTGGTTGAGTATCAAGGTTCTCGTAAAACAGGCGGTTATATATTAACAGAGAAAGGTAAAGCCTTTGTAAAATCATTAAATGAATAATTATGGCAAAAAAAACAACTAATAATAAAAAAATTGATTCCACTAAACAAAGAATATAAATTATTTATATTAGAACCAGAAGAAGATTCATTACCTGAGTTCGGGATAAGTTTAGAATAAGGCCAGTTGTTTTGAGTCCTCAATATAGTATCCTTGCAATGCATCCGGTTTGTTTTCAAAGAAACAATA
>NZ_DBMACV010000132.1:0-3215 GCF_057861905.1 Phocaeicola sp.
TGAGCGTACATTCTACAATATGCTTAAAGCGTCCGCAGACCCTAAAAATGATTTGCCGGACGATACGGTACAATTGAAATTTAACTTTGACTGGGAATGAACGAAGACGTTAAAAAAGTAGTGGCCCGGATACTGAAAGACATTCAGGTGGAAATGAGCGATGAGTTTGACAAGAACTTTGAGCGGCAGGCTTTTTTCAGTGAAAAATGGCAGCGGCGGAAAAGCCCCATCCGGGATGAAGGCAGAGCCATACTGACAGATACCGGGGCGCTTCGGAAAAGTATTGGGAGCCGGACGACGGAAAACAGCATTACCTTCTTTACTTCTCTGCCCTATGCGGCCATTCATAATGATGGTGGTGAAATAGTGGTGACAGGGCGGATGAAGCGTTTCTTCTGGCATAAGTATTATGAGGCCACCGGGTCGTTCGGGAGAAGGAAGGACGGAAAACTGCGGAAAGACAAACGAAATGCCCGGCTTGATACAGAAGCCGATTTTTGGATGTTCATGGCTTTAAAGAAAGCAGGAAGTACCATCAAGATACCCCGCCGCCGTTTCCTCGGCACATCGCCTGAAGTGGAAAAAGCCGTCCGTGAGATTGTAGAAGAGAACCTAACAGAGTATTTCACCATTGAATATAATATCATAAGAAAATGAGAAAAGAACTTTATCGGCTGCTTTGCAGCGAACTGAAGGCCATTGACCTTATCAAGCACATAGACTTGTGGAACCACAATGTGGAGTTCATCGAGCAGGAAGAGAACTGGGAGCGTCCGGCTGTCTTTGTGGAGTTCTGCCCTATACAGTGGAATGCGATTGTTCCCGGTGTGGAATACCGGGCAGAACCTTTGATCAAGCTGCACATCGTGACAGACTGGGAAGGTTCGAGTGCTGATGGAAGCGAGCTGCAGGAAGATGCGCTGAAGGTGTTTGACCTGCCCGGGCTGATTCATGCCAGACTTGCCGGCTTGAGTGGGGAAACCTTTCTGGAGCTGGATCTGGTGGAGAGTGATACCAATCACAACCATGAGGATATTGTGGAAAGTATTGAGGTGTACCAGTGTGTGGCCATCAAGCGGATGCAATAGTCGTCTTTATTAGAAAGGAAAAGCCGTGGACGTATAAATTACCGTCTGCGGCTTTTCTGTTCAATACAGGCAAAGTAAACACCATCAGGCGGCCTCTTTCTTGTAAAGCATCATATCCGTGTAAGAAGAGCTGTAATTCATGTGAGCATTGAATTCCACCTTTGTGCAGTTTTCAAAAGGATTACCCAAATCCCTATTTCTACCTATCCATTCGCACAACTCCAGAATTGAAGATTTGTTGGAAGTGAAATATACGTATGAATGTCCCTTCAGTACATTCAGCACATCCAGGTAGTCGGCCATATTCCAGTACATGTTATAGGTTCCTACGTCAGTGGACAGATAGGGCGGATCAACAAGAAATACTACCCCAGGAATATCTTTATACCGGTTGAACACTTCCTTGTAATCGCAGGATACGATTTCCAACCCTTCAAGATAGTCCGTACATTCCGGGTAGCTGGTCTTACGTATGTTGTTGTATAAAGCTTCTTTCCGCATATCCTGAACAGACAGTTTGTATTTCATGGAAAACAAGATAGAGGAGGAGAGGGTAATGAAATCCACATATCCGGTGGTATTCTCTTCCTGCTCGATGCGGCTGAATATTCGTTCACGCAGTTCTCCTTTAATGATTTTATGACGTGGTACGGAATTCCCTACCATTTCGCGAATGTCAGCAAGCAACTGATTTGTCTGCGGAATGTGCTTCATGCGGAAGCGGTAGTTGTCAAAGTCATTATAGATAACAGTGGAGTGGGGCTTGAGGGATTTGGTAATGTGAGACAACAATCCGGAGCCACCGAACAGGTCAACAAACAATGTTCCATCCGGATATTGCTCCAGCACTTTCATGAATTCCTTGGCGAACATGCGCTTTTGCCCGACAAATGGGAGAGGGGCTGACAGATACATCTTTTTCATACGTTCAATTCAAATTTTACATTTTCATTGCCGGCAAGCAGCTGTTCTGTTTTGTCGATGTTGTTTTCGTAAATATGCACGTTCCCCAGATTCAGGGTGATGGATTTTAGCGGCAACTCAATCTGCCTTGATATTAGGTACAAATGATAAATATCTGCCGGCAGTCCTAAATTCGCATCACTGCTTCGCTGATAGGCGGTCATGACCAGTTCTCCTTGCTCTATCTGGAACTGAACAAGACTAAGGCATGGAGCCTGGTTACTTTCTGTTCCTGTAGATCCGAGAAACAATATATAGTTCTTGCTGTTCCTTTTTTCCCTGTTTATGCGTTCGATGAGTGGCGGCAGTTTTTCAAAATAAGTTGGGTAGCTGTTCACAAGGATTGAGCCGCAGTAGTCCCACCAGTTGATGCCGACCTCTCTGTATTTTTCCACGTTGCGCTCGCCTCTCATAAACAGTTGTAATTCGTTTTTTAACTTTTTCCGCGCTATGGTATGCCCTTCGAATATATCCAGAAGGTCGGCAGGGAGCAGCGTCAGCTGTTCATTCAGCAGGTAGCGGATATTCCCTTTCTTATTGCTTTGCATCTTTCCGGATGAAAGCACCTTGCCTAAGATTTGATAATATTTGTTCATGATATGAATGTTGTTTATTGCGATACAAAGGTAGGGTAGGGGAGTTTGCCTTTAGTGGGAGGAAGTCCTGATTACACTGCACACAAATTGCAGTCGGTTTTAAAACGCCTGATCAGGTCATATACCTTTCGTTCACTGATGCCATATCGTAGGGAAAGCGTTGCTACGATATAAGACACTTTTTCACCATTGGTATGCAACTTGTTATATTCATTATATAGTTCTATATATTGCACATCATCGGGTCGTATGCCCATGTAATGGCATGTTTTTAAAAGCTCCCTGTTCAATTTTAGTATTTCAATTACTTTCATATCCAGTTAAATTTCGTACATTTGCATTGTCTCACTTATCATTGCGCAGAATAGCGCTTACATAAAAAAGCCTCTTACTGGCGAACGAGGGTATCTGCCCCCGGTCGTGCCGGTAAGAGGTGCTTTATGTTTAAATGGTAAGTGAGACGACTATTTAACAGGCCGGGGGCTTTTTTTATCCCTCCCCCGAAGGGATTATCAATCATTTAATCCGGTATAAATCCAAATTGAACTTATCTTTCTTTTCCCAGCCT
>NZ_DBMACV010000133.1:0-3146 GCF_057861905.1 Phocaeicola sp.
TTAAAGATACAAAATCTTTAGGTAATAACAAAGCCCCAGCTTGTGAAAGTCGGGGCTTTGTGCTAAAAAAGAAGGTGTGCTTTTTGACACACCTTCTTTTTCTTTTTTATAATAAACAAACTGTTAGAATGTGTGCGCAAACGCTTTTAAATGTAAAATAGTTTTAAACATTTTGTAATAATGTTTCCTGCTCTTGCGTGATATGTTGCAAATTGGTACATTTGCATTGTGATTTTTTTCATAGTATTAGATTTAAGGTTAACAAGGTTGGGAGAAAGCGTTCTCCCATTTTTTTTGTCCTTTGGTAAACCTTGTCCCGAAGGTTGTAAGTCGGATATTATATCAGCTTGTATACTCCTCCGGCAAGTGTACGGATAATGCCTTTCATTTCCAGTTCGAACAAGATGCTTGTCATACGGTTGATGGCAATATTGCTCTCTACGACGAGCGAATTAATTTGAATTCCGTCGGGATGTTTTTGGAGCAAAGCCACTATTTTCTCTTCGTTTTCGTCCAGTTCAGGGAATAACTGACGTTGTATGACAGCAGGAGCTTGTGCTTCGCTGTCCCAGTTCATAGCCTTTACCAGTTCCTCTGCACTTTGAAGCAGTATGGCACGGTTGGAACGTATCAATTCGTTGCATCCCGCCGAATATGTATCATGAATGCGGCCCGGAAAAGAGAAACAGTCACGATGATAACTTTCTGCAATTTCCGCCGTAATCAGCGAGCCTCCTTTGTTTGCCGATTCAACCACAATCGTTGCATCGCTAATGCCCGCCACGATACGGTTTCGTTTGATGAAATTCTGCCGGTCAGGATTAGTCCCGCTCATAAATTCGGTCAGCAACCCTCCACATTGCGTCATCTCGGCAGCCGTACGTCGGTGTACCGACGGATAAATTCTGTCCAGCCCATGAGCCAGAACACCTATCGTTTCCATCTGATGCTGCAGGGCGGCGCGATGAGCATGGATGTCGATACCATAAGCCAGTCCGCTTACGATTAATACATCGGGCAACAATTCTTTCAGCTCACCGATAAATCGCATGCATATATCCTTGCCGTAATCGGTTGCATTGCGGGTTCCCACCATGCTGATGATATGCCGCTGGTTCAAATCACTGGTTCCCCGATAGAACAGAACCAGTGGAGCATCGTCGCATTCACGAAGGCGGGAAGGATAGGCCTCGTCGTCGCTGGTAAGGCAGGCTATATGGTTCTTCTCTGCGAACAAGAGTTCTGCTTCGCAACGGCGCAGTACTTCCGGCGCATCGAAGGCATGGATTATCTTAGGAGAAATCCCCGGAACAATATCTTCCAGTTCTTTGGCATGGTCGAAAAGCAAGGCAGCCTGTCCGTTTACAGCCTGTAACAAGTTATGAGCACCCACGATTCCTATTCCCGGAAGCTGAGTCAGTGCCAGACGGCAGAGTAATTCACGGTCTTTCATTCGGCAAGATAAGGAGCAAAGGTCGTATCAAAAAGTTCGCTGCTGCCCAGTCGCCCGTTGATGACACACACCGTTTCCACTGTCGATTTAATGACAACCTTCATGTCGGGCAACCGGAATATATCCTGATAGAAGACATATTTTATTCCTTCTTTCTTGAGATATAATTTCGAAACAAACTCGTCACCGCTTTTCAGAGGCGTTTTAAACGCCATTGTCAGGCGTGCTACGACCGGATCTATCCCTTCCTCGTGCAACCGGGCGAAACTGATGCCTGTCGAAGTAAGGAACTCATGTCGGGTATGTTCGATATAATGCTGGTAATTCGCATTGTTTACGATACCTTGCAGGTCGCATTCATAGTCGCGCACCTTCACTTTCAGTTCATAAATATATTTATCCATGGGGATGATTTTTTAATGTATTCTACAAAGGTAACGAATAATCCGTATATTTGCGGCTGTATGAAACAGAATATACCGGCAATATATGCGGCACCGTTGCAAGGATTTACGGAGGCTGCCTGGCGTAATGCGCACGAACAGACGTTCGGAGGCGTAGATGCTTACTATACTCCTTTTATTCGTCTGGAAAAGGGAGAAGTCCGTAACAAAGACAAACGGGAAGTGATGCCCGGACAGAACACCGTAAGTCACCTGATACCTCAACTGGTTGCGTCGGAGCCGGAAGAACTGAACCGGCTTGCCGGTTTCCTCGCCTCGCAAGGTTATCGGGAAATAGATGTCAATATGGGATGCCCTTTTCCGCTGATTGCCAATCGTGGAAAGGGGGCGGGCATATTGCCTTACCCCGAAAAAGTTTCCGCATTACTGGAGGAAATGCGTCAGTTGCCGGAAATCCGTTTCTTCGTCAAGATGCGGCTTGGCTGGCAGGATGCCGATGAATGGAAGCAGGTATTGCCGTTGTTGAACCGCTCGTGTGTGGTTCAGGTAACTCTTCATCCGCGTATCGGGAAGCAGCAGTACAAGGGAGAGGTGAATCGTGCGGCGTTCCAGGCATTCTATGAGGTCTGCGAACTGCCGTTAGTCTACAATGGCGATTTGCGTACGCTGGAGGCTGTTCAGAAGCTGATGGAAGCCTATCCGCGATTGAAAGGTGTTATGCTGGACAGAGGCCTGCTTGCCGACCCGTCGCTTGCCCGTTCCATTCGCGAAGGAAAAGCTCCGGATAAGGCTACGCTGTATCGACAGGTAGCCGAAATGCACCGGTTGATGTACGAACATTACAGCCGGACGATTGAGGGAGGAGAGGCACAGTTGCTCGCCAAACTGAAAACCATGTGGGAATATCTGCTCCCCGACATGGAGAAGAAACCTCGTAAAGCGATTCTGAAAAGTAATCGTCTGGATGCTTATCTCAGGGCGGTAGCAGAGGCACTGCGTTGATTTGAAGGAAGCATCGTCAGGAAGTGATGAAAACGTCCTCGTCTTTTTTTATTTTTTGTACAAAACAAAAAAGTTTTTGTACAAAAAACGGGAGAAATGTGCCGGCTCGTTTTTGAATGTGCGCAGAGGACTTTTCCTGCACTGCCTGAAACTTTTCTGCTTCCTCATCTTTCTCTTCTTGTTATCTGAGACGTGAGTTCGGGATAAGAAAGTATCTTTAAAAGTTGGTAATCACCGAATTATTTTGTATATTTAAGTCTGACAAACAATTAATTACAAATTAACAA
>NZ_DBMACV010000134.1:0-2901 GCF_057861905.1 Phocaeicola sp.
TGGTCAAAATAACCGTAACGGTACAAAAGTCCTATGGCACAAAGGTCCACATTGCTGTCCGACGCCTCTTTCAGGTAATCCCCCGCCAACATTCCCAAACCGCCGGAATATATCTTAAGGACTTCATCCAAGCCGTATTCCATGCTGAAATAAGCTATTGACGGGCGCTGGTGATCCGGTTCCACATCTACGTATTTTTTGAAGGCGGAATAGACGGCATCCATTTTATAGACAAAGTTCTCATCATGTGCCAGCGCTACAAGCTTCTCATAATTTATCCGCTCCAGAAACAATACCGGATTCTGTTCCACCTCTTTCCAAAGTTCCGAATCCAAATCACAATACAGTTTCTTTGCGTCATCATTCCATGTCCACCAGAGATTATGTGCGATTTCTGCAAGTTTTCGCAGTTCTGCAGGAAGATGTGAACCTACTGTAATCTCCCTCCACTGAGGGGTATTTACATTATAACTTGAATATTCCATGACATTTTAATTAAATAAGTCCTAATCTTTATTCAGTCCTTTTATTATTTTTCGTTTACCGACAATCCATACCGTATCATTCTCCTTGAAAATTGTATCAGGGTCTGGATTCATAATATTCACGGTACTCCTCTCTATTCCGATAATGATGCTATCCGATATGTCTGCCTCCCGGATCGTCTTTCCGATCAATGGTGAACCTCCTTCGACAGGAAATTGCCCTATTTCCATCTCATCCTGCGAGGATGTTCCGTTCCCGTTCCTTTCTACCTTCTTTTGCTCCATGGATGTCCGGAAGCTTTCCAACTGTCGGTCCGTACCTACGACCGTAACCTTGTCATATGGATAGAGATGTTCTTCCCCTTGTGGTATATCTAGGCGTTTTTCTCCACGGGTGATTGAAATCACATTTATCTGAAACAAGGTGCGCAAGCTGCTTTCTTTTAATGTTCTGCCCACATATATGGAATCAGGGGATACTGTGAAATCCGCCAAATGTAATTCCTTGAACGGGATATTGCTGCCAAGGGTGGAGCCTGTATCACTTTCTGTAGAAAGTCCATTCCCGTCCGTCCCCTGAAAGTTTGCCATAAATTGTCTCTCTATAGTCAGCGACCGTTTCTTGATCCGCTTGGAAAAATAAATGACGGCAATGATAATGGAAGAGACTACCAACCCGGCTCCCAAGGCAACATTGAAAAGATGGGTAATGATACTCATCATGATAATCGTGCAGATCAGTATTTTGACAAGTACTATTGATACCAAAGGCCCTCTGTTGAACTTGTTGTCCGTCCAGAGTTTACGGAACTCGGTTGAATTGTTCCTTTTCATGATGATGGCCCATAGAAACGGGGATATGACAAGAAAGATGATGATGAAGCCCAACAAGTTCCCTTCCATTCCCGGCAGACTTTTCCTAATCAAAGGATGCACATAGGAAAAATATAAAGTGATGAAAAAAACGCATACGACCAGATAGAGTGTGACAGACACCAGCATAGACCGGATCAGTTTATGCCAAGTACCCTGGTGTTTTACAGTCATTGCCCCGGACGTATAGTGTACGAGATAATCTTTCAGGGATTCAGGCATGTGGATGTCTATAAACCGGTATGCTGGTTCCGAAAGCCATATCATATAGGGGGTAAGAAAAGTCGTTATGACAGATACTGCCACTATGACCGGATAGAGATACTTGTCCGTAACATTCAGACTGACGCCTAAAGATGCGATGATGAATGCGAATTCACCGACCTGTGTCAGTGAAAAGCCGGACTGTATGGCAATTTTCAACGGCTGGCCGGAAAGCAAGACACCAAAGCTCCCGAACAGTACCTGACCGGACAGTACTAGCAATGTCAGGATGAGAATAGGGACGGCATATTCCCACATCATGGCAGGATCGATCATCATTCCTACCGACACGAAAAATATGGAAGCGAACAGGTCTTTTACCGGCTGTACGATATGTACGATTTTTTCCGCTTCAACGGTCTCTGCCAGCAGGGACCCCATGACAAAGGCTCCCAATGCGGCAGAAAATCCCGCTTTTGTCGCAATCATCACCATTCCCAGGCAAAGTCCCAGAGAGGTTATCAATAAAATCTCGTTGCTGGTGAAACGGCGTATCTTCTTCAGCAGGGTAGGTATCAGATAGATACCCAATGCCGACCAGAAAATCAGGAAAGCGGCCAGCTTCAATATACTTTCCAGCATCTCCTTCCCTTCAAAATGTTTGCCTACCGCCAACGTGGAAAGAACAACCATCATCACTACAGCCACCAGATCTTCGATAACAAGAATCCCCAAGACAATGCCAGTGAATTTCTGTTGGAGAAGTCCCATGTCATTGAAGGCCTTGAATACGATGGCCGTGGACGACATGGACAACATTCCACCCAGAAAAATACTGCTCATGTGGGAGAACCCCATTGCATTCCCCGCTGTATAACCTATGAACATCATGCCACATACAATAGTGACAGTGGCAACGATAGCCGTAATGCCCACATTTATCAATTTCTTGAACGAAAAGTCCAGTCCCATCGCGAACAGCAGAAAAATGACACCGATGTCCGCCCATATTTTGATATTGGCAGGATCGGAAACAGTCGGGACCAGAGAAACGGAAGGACCCGCCATAATACCGGCTACAATGTAGCCCAATATGACCGGTTGCTTCAGCCACTTGAAAATGACGGTTACAATACCGGCAATAATCAGAATTATGGCAAGATCCGATATTAAAGGAGCAACTTCTGACATATTAACGGTTATTTTAGATCGATAATTCGTTAAGGACCCGGATCAGGCTTTTGTCAATAGGCTTGTCCTTTTTGATTGCCTGGACAAAAGGAACATAAACAATCTCGTTGTTCCGTATGCCTATCATAACATTTCGCTGGCCTTCCAT
>NZ_DBMACV010000135.1:0-2850 GCF_057861905.1 Phocaeicola sp.
TATTGTTTCTTTGAAAACAAACCGGATGCATTGCAAGGATACTATATTGAGGACTCAAAACAACTGGCCTTATTCTAAACTTATCCCGAACTCAGGTAAGTATACATATTGAAACGTGTCAGCGTTTCAGCTCCATACACTTTGGTCAGTGTAACAAACTGTCCCACAGGTGCCATTTCTCCGCTACCCGTACGTACAAACATGTTATTCAACGACTCTGTATCCAGACGGTAATTCTTGTCGGCCTGAATCATGACACGGTAAAGTTTCGAAAAACGGTTCAGGTTGGAAGAATAGTTACCGCCAATGAAACCCGAAAGTACGCTCAGCACATCGGAAACCTTGATGTCGGCCCGCTTGCATTTTGCCGCATCTACTTCTACCATGTACTGCGGGAACTTGGTATCGAAAGTGGTATAGGCCATCGATATTTCAGGACGCTGGTTTAAAGCCGCAATAAAATTCTGACAATACTTCTGTAAAGTACTCACGTTTCCTCCGGCACGATCCTGCACATAAAGCTCAAAGCCACTTCCCATACCATATCCGGATATGGTAGGTTGTGCAAAAACAAAAAGCTTAGCCGACTTAATATCTGCTGTACGCACATAAATCTGTGAAATAATCGCATTAATGTTATCTTCCGCCCTGGTACGTTCGTCCCAGTGCTTCAGTTTAATGATGAGCATACCTCCCGAAGCAGCCTGTCCTCCCATCATACTGAATCCGCTCACATTACTATAAAGTTTGACTTGAGGAATTTCCCGAATACGCTCATCTATCTGCTCCATTGCTTTCTTTGTTTGCGACAGACTACTACCCGGAGGTGTGGTCACATTAACAAAAATGGTTCCCATATCTTCATCGGGTACCAATCCCGTCTTGGTAGTACGAAGAAAAAGTACCAGCAATACACAAGCCGCAGCCAATGCAACCCCTGCCAGCCATCTGCGATGCAGGAAAAATGAAACTCCGTTCTTATACTTCAACACCAGCCGGTTGAAAGAAGCCTCGAAGGCATGGTGAAAGCGACTTGAAAAGCTCAGTTTTTTACCCGACTGCTTATCCATGTGCGGTGTCATGATCAATGCACACAAAGCAGGACTCAGCGTCAGGGCGTTGATGGCAGATATACCGACAGCTACTGCCATAGTCAGTCCGAACTGAGTATAAAAAACTCCACTGGTTCCTCCCATAAAAGATGTAGGAATAAACACAGCCATAAAAACCAGTGAAGTGGTTACGATAGCTGCCGAAATGCCGTCCATAGCAGCCAAAGTCGCCTTGTAAGGAGAACGATACCCTTCATCAAACTTTGCCTGCACCGCTTCTACCACGACGATAGCATCATCGACCACCGTACCGATAACCAGTACCAGGGCAAAAAGTGTAAGTAAGTTCAAACTGAATCCGGCTACATAAAGAAAGGCAAATGTACCGACCAAAGATACGATGATAGACACCGATGGAATAATGGTAGAACGTACACTTTGTAAGAAGAAATAAACAACCAGAATAACCAGAATGATAGCCTCTATGAGTGTCTTTACCACTTCATGGATAGATGCATCAAGAAAGTCTTTGGTACTCATCAAATCGGTAAGAACCAGTCCTTTCGGCAGTTCTTTCGAGATTTCCTCCACTAATTTATCTACATCTTTTACTATTTCATTGGCATTCGATCCGGCCGTCTGGGCAATCATA
This sequence comes from Phocaeicola sp., assembly GCF_057861905.1. Classification (NCBI taxonomy): domain Bacteria; kingdom Pseudomonadati; phylum Bacteroidota; class Bacteroidia; order Bacteroidales; family Bacteroidaceae; genus Phocaeicola; species Phocaeicola sp. The sequence goes on from NZ_DBMACV010000135.1 coordinate 1,705, forward strand.
CAGGTAGCTCCCGGATGCCCGGATATCTGACTGTTATAGCTGTAAGTCTGTGCCCCCAGTTCAATCCGTGCAATATCTTTCAAGCGAAGTACTTCTCCCGACGGAAGTGCCTTGATTACCATGTTGCCAAACTCCTCTTCCGTTTCATAACGTCCGCGATACTTCAATGTGTATTGGAAAGTGTTTTCCGAATCTTCGCCCAAGGTTCCGGTAGCCGCCTCGATATTCTGCTCATCCAACAGGGATGTCACATCATCGGGGACCAGCCCATACTGAGCCATGACTTGCGGATTCATCCAGATACGCATCGCATAATCTCCACCCATCACATTCACGTTACCCACACCGGTAATACGTGATAACCGAGGCTCAACGTTTATCTTAAAATAATTATTGATAAAATTCTGGTCATAGTTATCGTCTTTACTATAAAGCGCCAGAATCTTGACCATACTGTTCTGACGTTTCTCTACCGTAACACCAATCTTGGTAACTTCGGCAGGCAGAAGTCCTTCTGCTTCCGACACTCTGTTTTTCGTATTGATGGTTGCCATATCCGGATCGGTTCCCTGCGCAAAGTAAACGGTAATGGAAGCCGACCCGTTATTGGTAGCAGTAGACGTCATATAAGTCATATTCTCTACACCATTAATTGCTTCCTCCAATGGAGCAATCACGCTCTTCTGAACCGTTTCCGCATTGGCTCCGGTGTAAGTAGCCGAAACCATAATGGTAGGCGGAGCAATGTCCGGATACTGCTCCATCGGCAAATTGGCCAGTCCAATAATTCCCAGCATCAGGATGAGCACAGAAATCACGCACGACAAAATGGGACGGTCTATAAATGTCTTCAGTTTCATGATACCCTCCTTCCTTTATTCTTTTTCCGGTGAAGCACCCGTCACCTGCGTATCTTCCTGAATCAGTCCGGCTCCTTCGGCTATAATTGTTTCACCTTGCTGTAAGCCACTTTCCACAATATACTCCGTCCCGTTGTTTTGCGGGAATACCGTAACCTGTGCCGACTCAGCCTTACCTTCCTTATTTAACGTGAATTCGACGAATTCAAAACAAAGCAAGCTGTGTGTCAAATGTACGTTGTACATTGATACACGGCTTTTTTGGAAACATGCAGTACGCCGCAAT
>NZ_DBMACV010000136.1:0-2828 GCF_057861905.1 Phocaeicola sp.
TTGTTGTTAATTTGTAATTAATTGTTTGTTAGACTTAAATATACAAAATAATTCGGTGATTACCAACTTTTAAAGATACTTTCTTATCCCGAACTCACGTCGTATTAATGTCGGGCTTCTTATTTTTTGCTGTTGATTGCGATAGTTGGCAAAGAATTGATAAGAACAATATTCGGCTTTATTGTACTGATTTTCGGTAGGCTGTGTCGATTTTTTATCTTTGATATCGAGGCATTAAAAAGGTCTATGTTCTGGAATTTTATAAACTCTTATTATCTTTGTCGGTATAATTGACCGAATTTATGGCAAAGAAAGAGGAATATAAACAGCGGAATATTGATTTTTTGAAAGAGATTTCGCAGAAAGAAGGAGTACAAAGACATCCTTCCGGTATGATGTATCAGGTTGTTCAACAAGGAAGTGGTACACAATCGCCCAATTTGAGAAGTATTGTTTCTGTACATTATCGGGGAACGCTGATTAACGGACGTGAGTTTGATAATTCATGGAAAAGGGGATGTCCGGAGGCATTGCGCCTGTCGGATGTGATAGAAGGTTGGCAGATAGCTCTGCAGCAAATGCATGTTGGCGATCGTTGGGTGATTTATATCCCCTCTGAACTGGGTTATGGTAATCGACCTTTGGGTCCTATTCCTGCTTGCTCCACATTGATTTTTGAAGTGGAATTGCTTAATGTATTTTGAAAGCCTGCTCTTTTCTTAGGATAGAAGTCTGTGCAGACTGATTTTTTTTGAAAAGTTATATCATAGGACTATAATGTGAAAGCCATGACTGTCACTGTTTTCGAGTGAGTGTCATGGCTTTTTTCCCCTTCGTCGGGATTTCTCTCAACGTTTATGGTAAAATATTATTTTACGATTTTGCCGTTGATTTGGAGATTTTTCATTGTAATGTCCGTAACGTTCTCTATTCGGTTTCCACCTTTCTTTACATTGTTGAATTGTGAATCTTCGACAGATATATTATATACACAATCTTTGTTTGGTAAGCCCACGGCATAAATTCCATATTGGCTGTTTTCGCAAGTGATATTCTTTAGGTGTACGTTTCGTACAATAGGAGGGAAGGCGCGGTTACAGTTCTCTTTGCTTTCGTAAAGCAGGTTTATTTTCAGAACAGCCTCATGACACTGACCTACTTGTATGTTCCTTACAAAGACATTTTCTACGATACCTCCACGACAGTCGTTGGTCTTGATTCGGATAACTCTATCCAGTTGCGGACTATCCATTACGCAGTTTTCAACATATAAGTTGCGATATCCTCCAGATATTTCACTGCCGATGACAACACCTCCATGCCCGTTTTTCATTTCACAATTGCGGACAATGATGTTTTCGCTTGGGCGATTCCATTTTCTTCCGTCTTCATTTCGTCCGGATTTGATGGCGATGCAGTCGTCGCCCGTATCGAAACGGCAATTTTCTATTAGGACATTTTTACAGGATTCAGGGTCGCAGCCGTCACCATTCGGACCGCGGTTATAGATTTTTACTCCACTAACAATCAGACTTTCACACAATAAGGGATGGATGACCCAGAATGGTGAGTTTAGCAAAGTGACGTCTTCTATCAGAATTGTATTGCAGAGATAGAAGTTGATAAGTTGTGGTCGCAAGGCATCTTCGGGCGTCATTACTCGTTCGTAGATGGGACGTTTTAGCTCTGCATAGCCCATCAGCCGCTCGCGACTTCCCAGTTTCTGACTGTGCATGCCTTCTTTCCATCCGTAACGTGGGGCACCGCACATGGGCCACCAAGATTCATTGGAACCTTGCCCGTCTATAGTTCCTTTTCCTGTTATGGCAATATTGGTTTCGCCATAAGCATAAATTAATGGATGGGCATTATAGCAGTCTAATCCTTCCCAGCGTGTGATAACTCCCGGGAAATAAAGTTTCTGGTCTGTGGAAAACTTAAGTACAGCTCCTTCTTCGAGGTGTAAGTTTACGTTACTTTTCATTGTAATAGGGCCGGTGTAGAATGTTCCTTTCGGTATGACAACCGTTCCTCCTCCTGCTTGGTTGCAGGTTGTAATGGCTAAATTAATTTCTTCGTGGCATGGCTCTTCCGGAGTGTCGGTCTTTGCTCCAAAATCTTTGATGTTGTACACTTTGTCAGGAAAGCTGGTGCGCTTTATTTGTTGTTCTATGTTGAGCGCTTCTTTAAATACTTTGTCAAAATTGACCGGCTCAGATGCAAAAGTGATGATACAGCATAAAGACATGATGCAAGTTGTCCCTAATTCTCTCCACCAGGATGTGGATTGTAGTTTTGTTTGTTTTTTCGTTTTCATAGTGAATCAATGTGTTTTTTAGTGTTTGTTGATTTCCAAAGATAATGAAATCTTTACAGCTATATAGTTTTTGGCACATTAATAATGGTTTTGTAGGGCATTTTTTATCTTTTATGTCTGTTAAGGCTTCTCAGATTTCTATTTCCTATCATTGGTGATTTATGAAAATCTCAGGTGAGTTATTATTGAATGCCATTTATTGGGTGGTAGATAATCGACGTTGATTATAGTTGCGGTGATATAATTGAACGGGTAAAGTTATAGCACTTTATAAATATGTATGGCTATGACGGGGCAGAAAGTGTTCGGTACGGTTAATTATATTCTATGGCTTAATATTATGTAATCGCAACTATATACTTTATTGTACCAACGGTTTTGTATAATTGATGTTTTGCTTAATGTGTAATAGATACCTGAGTTCGGGATAAGTTTAGAATAAGGCCAGTTGTTTTGAGTCCTCAATATAGTATCCTTGCAATGCATCCGGTTTGTTTTCAAAGAAACAATA
>NZ_DBMACV010000137.1:0-2590 GCF_057861905.1 Phocaeicola sp.
CTGCATATTGTTGCTTTCCGAAGAAGCCGTGTATCAATGTTACAAGAACTCTTGACACACAGCTCGCTTTGTTTTGAATTCGTCGAACTCACGTTAAATAGGTGGCGATACTTCCTAACGGCAACCGCTGTAACAAATCAGGCTCTTTCTCCAACAACTCGTGATACCGTTCCGAGGCGACGGCTGACAACATGGAAATCAGCCGTTCCTCGGCAGCAAGCAGTTCCATTTCCGCATAACGCCGTCCCCAATTGGCTATGTGCAAATCCTTCAAGAATAACTCTTTCAGTTTTTTCCTTTCCAATACATATAAGACAGAATTTTCCATCAGCTCCATTGTTTCATACCCCGGTTCGTCATTCACATATCCTTTCATGGAAACAATAGTCGCCCCTTCCTTGCCGACCCAAAAGGTAATGTCCTTTCCGTCCACCGAAGTATAGGCGCGGACAATGCCTTTCTTGATGAAAAAGATGTCTTTTTCTATCTTGCCATATTCCAACACTTGGAATCCTTTTGGGTATGAGACTTCCGTCAGGCATTGCCGCAACTTGTCCAAAGACGCATCTGGCATGGCATATCTCTGGTTGATGATTTCCTTTATATCCATAAGTCATTTTGTTGTGGTACAAAATTATAAAATAGCGCACAGAAACAGCTGCTAACGGCTGTTTTTTTGTCAAATGCAAAATCCGTTTTTACCAAATGTAAAAAACGGTTAGAAATTACTTGCTTACTTTTGCACCCGAATTTAATAAATCATAGGTATGAATTGGATAATTTTATTTTTGGCAGGATTGTTTGAGGTAAGCCTTACATTCTGCTTGGGAAAAACGAGAGAGGCATCAGGTATTGGTTTTTATCTGTGGGGAAGCGGTTTCTTGGCTTCCACGGTATTGAGTATGGCATTACTTGCCAAAGCGGTTCAGACTTTGCCTTTGGGCACGGCATACGCCATTTGGACGGGTATCGGAGCGGTCGGCACGGTCTTGATTGGGATATTCGTTTTCAAAGAGCCGGCCACTCCCATACGGCTTTTCTTCCTGTTCACGCTCATTGCCTCCTTGATTGGATTGAAAGTTGTGTCATACTGAAAGGAGGAATAAATGATGAAATATGAATTGAGAGAAAACCATGGCATTCCGGCACCTCTGCTGGCTCTGATGGCAGTCGCTACCGGGCTTTCCGTTGCCAACTGCTACTACAACCAGCCTTTGTTGGGCAGCATGGCAAAGGATTTTGGGGTAAGCGACTTTTCTGCCAGCATGGTTGCGACATTGACCCAGATAGGTTATGTAGTCGGACTTGTGTTTGTCATTCCGCTTGGCGATTTGGTTTCACGAAAGCAGCTGATATTGACCAATTATATCATTTCATCGTGCGCATTGCTTGCCATAGCACTTGCCCCTAACATCTATTGGGTGTGGGGCGCATCCTTGCTTGCCGGAGCATCTTCGGTTATGCCGCAGTTCTTCGTCCCGTTGGTGTCTTTCCATTCAGCACCAGCACACAAGATACGCAACGTGGGGATTATACAGTCCTGTCTGCTCATAGGCATTCTTGGCTCACGGGTGTTAAGTGGTTTCCTGGCTGATATGTGGGGATGGCGTTCCGTCTATTTTGTGGCTTGTGTGTTTATGCTCGGATGCTTTCTTATGATTTACAAGATGCTTCCCGTTCTGCCTGCTCATTCACGTGAAAATTATGCGGGTCTGATGAAATCCTTGTTGCGTCTGCTTGCCAAATACCCGTACTTGCGTATCGCTTCGTTGAGGGCGGCATTGGCTTATGGCTCGTTCTTTGCGTTGTGGAGTTGCCTTGCTTTCCGGATGAAGCAAGAGCCATTCTTTGCGGATGACGATATTATCGGGGCACTCGGTTTGTGCGGATTGGCAGGTGCGTCTACGGTTGTATTCATTAGCGGCTATATCCAGAAGTACGGCGTAAGGTTCTTCTCCATTGTCGGGGGATGTGTTATCTTGGCTGCATGGTTGTTGGCATTTTTTGGAAATGACAGCTACTTGTGGATGATAATCGCCATCCTTTTGATTGATGCAGGAATGCAATGCATCCATTTGTCAAATCAGACCAGCGTGGTCACCCTCGACGCATCCGCCATCAACCGAGTCAATACCGTTTATATGACCATCTACTTCCTGGGCGGTTCTGCTGGTACGTTCGTTTCAGGTCTGTTTTGGCAACATTACGGATGGGCAGGCGTGGTAGGAGTAGGAGTTGCCTTTACCGTGGCTTCCTTGTTCGTTAATTGCTTCCAACCAAGACTGCATAAGGATGAATGCTCAATATTCTGACTAAAATAATTTTTGGAATGATCCTTTCAGTCTGAATATTTTTCATACCTTTGTACCGTAAGAGTTTCCCAAACAAGCAAAGCGATGCAGACCACGGCAATCAGGACGGTTGCCAACTCATTACCTGAAAATGAAGTAATTCTTCTAACTCTCTTGATTTCAAAGAGGTATATTCCTTTATACAGATTTACGGAAATTTTCTGTATTATTGATGAGTTTGATAAGAATTTTGAGTCTGAATTGAAGAAAAATCTTCTTCCGGTCACTGATGGAAAGCA
>NZ_DBMACV010000138.1:0-2056 GCF_057861905.1 Phocaeicola sp.
TGTTGTTAATTTGTAATTAATTGTTTGTCAGACTTAAATATACAAAATAATTCGGTGATTACCAACTTTTAAAGATACTTTCTTATCCCGAACTCACGTAGCTTACTTCCTGCTGTTGCTTCTGCTGATAGGAGCATGCGGTTGCCGCAACCGGAAAACATCCTACCCTCCCCTGATCAGACAGGCGGAGTACTGGGCAGAAGCTTGTCCGGACAGTGCCATTGCCTATCTGGACTCGATCGACGCATCCTTGCAGGAACTGACGGAAGAAGAACGGATGTACTGCCACATGCTACGAATCAAAGCCGAAGACAAACTCTATATTCCGCACACCTCCGATTCGCTGATAAACCGCATAGTACGCTTCTACGAGCAGCAAGGAGATGACCGGAGGCTGGCGGAAGCGCTTTACTACAAGGCAGGAGTGTACCGCGACTGCAACGAACCATCAAGGGCAATACGTACATACCTGAGTGCAGCCGAGGTGGGCTGCAACCACGATACGCTGAACGGTCGCATCTACGGACAACTGGCGGCCCTGTATGCTTATCAAAAAGCATACCATGAAAGCATGAAAGCTTTACGGCAGGCATTGGTATATAACATAAAATGCGATGATTATCTGGGAATTGCCTACAGCTGGAGAGATATAGCACGAATATTCGACCGGCAGTACAGTCCGGACAGCGCAGAAGTGTATTACAGCAAGGCATATAACCTGATGAAAGAAAAAGGATTCACCAGACCGGCATATGGTGTACTGAGCGAATGGGCCGACTTCAGTTACGCACAAGGAAGGCATAATACGGCAAAAGCATTTGCCTATAAAATATTGGGTGACCATTTCGATGAATTAGCAGCTTTAGTACTTGCCAAATATTATTGGCAGAAAAACAATCTAGATTCTGCCTTATTCTATTCGGTTGAGGCATTACAGACAAATGACATTTATCATCACCGCACAGCCTATGGCATATTGAAGGAAATAGCACTCTCACAAGGCAAACAGCAAGATGCACACCGTTACGCCCGCTGCTATCGGGAGGTGTCCGACTCCATCAGCAGAATGACACGTACAGAAGCGACAGTACGCATCAATCACGAGGCAGAAAAACTTGATCTGCTCTCGCACATGAAAAGGCTACGGCATATACTGGCGCTGGCACTAATTATACTGGTGGCAGGAATGATTTATATGGGCAGGAATACCCATATTTTCCACAAGAAGCAACGGCTGAATAAGGAACTTACTCTTGAAGAAAATTCGCAGGTAACATTGTCAGAAAAACAGCAGAGTCTGGAAGAAAGGCTAGAAGCTTTTCAGCAATCTGCCATTTATCTTCATTTTTGTCGTGTTACTCAAAGCCGGGAGCTGAGTGAAGAGCATTGGCGGCAATTGGTTAATGCTTTAAACAAGGTGTATCCTACATTTATATCTAAACTATACAGCCTGAATCCTAAATTAACAGAATTAGAGCTTCGTACCTGCTGTTTGATTAAAATCGGGATATCGACCAATAGGATATCAGCACTTATCGCCCACTCTCCTTCTGCCGTCAATTCGATACTGACCCGTTTGTATCATAAAATGACAGGAGAAAAGACAAACATGTCTGTAGCCAGGGAGTTTTTGAAACGTCTGGAATGATATTTCCTGTATAAAGGAGTGGATTTTTTGTTCAATTAATGTGGATTTTTTAGTTAAATTCATTCTATAAGCATTCGTTCGCACCCCTCTTTTCAACATCCTAAACAACTGGTTATCAATACGCTTTCACAATGCGTAAAAAATGCGTAATCGTTTTTCACCCTCCAATATGCATTTCCTATACTTTTGTCGGTGAATTTTAAATGGAAAAGAGTTATGAAAACACTACTTTTTATACTTTGTTTGGGTTCGTCCATATCTCCAAATTAGAGGTCAATGAACAACCCAGAAAATACTAAGAATATCATTTTTTACCTGAGTTCGGGATAAGTTTAGAATAAGGCCAGTTGTTTTGAGTCCTCAATATAGTATCCTTGCAATGCATCCGGTTTGTTTTCAAAGAAACAA
>NZ_DBMACV010000139.1:0-1955 GCF_057861905.1 Phocaeicola sp.
TAGGAAGTAAAAGAGGTGGTTCTCTTTGCTAAGGTAGTTCATTCTACCTTAGCTTTACTTCCTTTTTTTGTTTTTATCGAAAAACGTTTAGGACAACATTGGTTTGCGGCATATTTTCCGACAGAAAGCCAGACCGATATTCCGTTTTTTTAGTTGACCGGCTGCTCATATTCGGCAAATCTTTCTGGCAGAAAAATCCTTTTGCCTGAAAAGAATAGGGCAGGGCGTTCCGGCAATTATGGAAACAATCCGTTTTTTTCTTTGGCAGATAAGTATATTTTTTTCTTGATTTCAATCAAGTTTCTGTATCTCATTCTTCTGTACTTCTTGTCTTTTGCGTATTTTTGCATTCGAAAATCGAACAATTAATTATTAAAAATTAAAAAGGAATGGGTGGTTTTTTCGGTACAGTCTCAATGGCTGAATGCGTAACCGATTTATTTTACGGTACGGATTATAATTCACATTTAGGAACAAAACGCGCCGGTATGGCGACTTATTCGGAAGGAGAAGGTTTTGTTCGTTCTATTCATAGTCTGGAAAGCTCTTATTTTCGTACGAAATTCGAAGCAGAACTTCCAAAATTCAGAGGTAAGTCGGGTATAGGCGTTATCAGCGATACCGATCCGCAGCCAATCATGATTAATTCTCATCTCGGAAAGTTTGCGATTGTGACAGTGGCAAAAATCAATAACATAGCCGAACTTGAAAAGGATTTGCTGGATGCCAACATGCACTTTGCTGAAATGAGTCTGGGCAAAACCAACCAGACCGAACTTATCGCATTGCTGATTGTGCAGGGAAAGGATTTTGTAGACGGTATCGAAAATGTTTACAAGCGGATAAAGGGTTCCTGTTCCATGCTGATCCTGACGGAAGACGGCATCATCGTTGCCCGCGACAAATGGGGACGTACGCCTATCGTGATCGGAAAGAAAAACGGAGCCTATGCAGCTACCAGCGAGTCGAGCAGCTTTCCTAACCTCGATTATGAAATAGAGCGTTATGTGGGTCCGGGTGAAATTCTCCGTATGCGTGCCGACGGACTGGAACAGCTCCGCAAACCGAATGAAGAAATGCAGATCTGTTCGTTCCTGTGGGTATATTATGGTTTCCCTGTATCATGCTACGAAGGCCGCAATGTAGAAGAGGTACGTTTCATGAGCGGTTACAAGATGGGTAAGACGGATGAGTCGGAAGTGGACTGTGCCTGCGGTATTCCCGACTCGGGTGTGGGTATGGCTCTCGGATATGCCGAAGGAAAAGGTATTCCTTACCACCGTGCCATTGCCAAGTATACTCCTACCTGGCCGCGCAGCTTTACTCCCAGCAATCAGGAGATGCGTTCGCTGGTAGCAAAGATGAAACTGATACCGAACCGTGCCATGTTGCAAGGAAAACGTATCCTGTTCTGTGATGATTCTATCGTACGTGGTACCCAGCTTCGCGACAATGTAAATGTATTGTACGATTACGGAGCAAAGGAAGTGCACATGCGTATTGCCTGTCCGCCGCTGATTTACGGTTGTCCGTTTATCGGGTTCACTTCTTCCAAGAGCGACATGGAACTGATTACCCGCCGTATCATCAAGGAAATAGAAGGCGATGAGAATGCCAAGCTCGACAAGTATGCTACCACCGACTCGCCCGAATACAAGGAACTGGTAGAACGTATCCGTGCCCGCTTCGGACTGACTTCCTTGAAATTCAATACACTGGAAACCCTGATAGAGGCTATCGGGCTGCCGAAATGCAAGGTCTGCACACACTGTTTCGACGGTTCCAGCAAGTTTTGAAAAAAGGAAAGTGTGAGTATCACTGGAAAGAGATAAAGAGAGATTCCCTTATATAAAAGTGAGGGTGTGTCGTAATACGCGATTCACCCTCTTTTCTTTATCAACGATAAGAGTGTAGTTAACTTTTTCAGGCAGCGATATTCAGAAGATAATCTCGAT
>NZ_DBMACV010000140.1:0-1639 GCF_057861905.1 Phocaeicola sp.
CTGACTCATGATATCTATGCCGGTTATTGGGGAAACAATGTCAGCGGCTTTGTGAATCAGGCGCCTACCTATTCTTATACGGATGGATGGTCGGCCAGCCGCTGGAAGCATTTCTATGATGACCGCAGCACTTCGGAATACAGCCAGTTGGTCAAGACATTCTATTTCTGCAATAAGGATTATTACCATACGGCATTCTATATCACCCGTATTTATTATGCTTTCTTGTTGTCCATGCAGACGGACACTTACGGAGATATTCCTGTAGCCTACTATGTGAAGGGAGCCATGCCACCGGAAGAAAATGTGACCTATACACCTCAAAAGGAAGTTTATAATATCCTTTTCCAGCTGTTGGATCAGGCAATAACAGAGTTGCATCAGGAAAATCTTCCTGCTGTCAGTCAGTATGATTTAGGTGACAATGACAAATGTTATGGGGGTGATGTGGACAAATGGCGTCGTTTTGCCAATACACTGCGTTTGCGCCTTGCTTTGCGTGTATCCAATGTAGACCCGGCTTTGGCCCAGACTCAGGCAAAGGCGGCTTTGACAGACCCTGCCGGTTTGATGCAAAGTCAGGATGACAATATGAAGCAGACTCCGAAACGTCAGTATATCGCCGGCGGTAATGAAAATATCTACGCGTTGTTGTTCAGTTGGACCGGCAATGCTGTATTGTCGAAAGAAATGGAACGGGCTTATAAGAATCAGGCTTTGAAAGAAGGTGCGGCAGCCGATGCCGTTACTTTCAATGAGAGTTCTGAGAACTGTTATCTCGACCCTCGTTGTGAAGTTTTATGGTTCCGTCCTACTCCGTTTGATTCGTTGACTACCAGTCCGCTTCCTACAGAGAATCTGAAGAGAGATTTCAACGGAGTGATGAATGGAGAAACCAATGTAGGCGGTTCTTATCTGAACAGATATTCTGCCAACCGCTGTATTCTGTCATCTGATGCCATGAACAAGGATTATTGGTGGAATCTGGCTCGTGAAATTGTCTGGATGGGTTATGCTGAAAGCTTGTTCCTGAAAGCGGAAGCGGCATTGCGCTGGCCGTCATTGGTGGATGAAACAGCCGAAGCCCTTTATTTGAAAGGTATCAAGGCATCTATGGATTATTATGAAATTGATGCGGACAAGGCCAATGAATACATCAGTCATCTGGATGGCGTAAAAGCATTTACCGGTGGTAGCAAGGAAGAACAGTTGGAACAGATTATTACTCAGAAGTGGATTGCCGTTTTCCCGAATGGAAATGAGGGATGGGCGGAAGTGCGCCGTACCGACTATCCGCGTTATCTGCTGGCTCCGGTCAATGGAAACAATTCCAATGGAGAAGTGGCGTCCGGCAAGCTTATCAAACGCATCAACTATCCTAACAGCGAGTCCCGTAACCCCAATAAACCGGGCAATGTGAATCAGGGTAGCCGTGTATGGTGGGATGTGGCCGATACGATGAATGATAGAGGTCAGTGGCATACTCCGAATAATTTCCGCTAGAAATTGCTATCTTTGTATCCTAGGGAACATAAAAAGAAACAAAATGAAGCAAATTCTATTTTTATTGGCAGCCGTCCTGTTATTGGGCGGCTGTGCGGAAGAGAAGAAGACCGACGTTCGTTGGGCTACTTTTAAT